>JAUIHC010000292.1 GCA_030432455.1 Phycisphaerae bacterium
GGGCACGACATTGCCTCCCCCTCCCCCCCCCGGGGACGGAAAACCACCCGGATTCGAGCCGATTCTCCCGGAAGCCTCGGCCCTCGCGTCGCCGATCGTCGCGGGGTCGGTCCCGGCACGCGATCAGACCACGCCCTGATCCATCATCGCCTTGGCGACCTTCGCGAAGCCCGCGATGTTGGCACCATCCATGTAGTCCCCGGAGCGTCCGTACGCCTCGGCCGCATCGAGACAGTTCCGATGGATCGAGGACATGATCGCTCGCAGGCGTCGGTCCACCTCGTCACGATCCCAGAAGGTCCGACTGCTGGCCTGAGCCATCTCGAGTGCGCTCACCGCGACGCCGCCGGCGTTGGACGCCTTCCCCGGGGCGTAGAGCACGCCCTTCTCGCGGAAGAGCTCCTGACCCTCGGGCATCGTCGGCATGTTCGCACCCTCGCTGACCAGATCGCAGCCGCCCGCGACGAGGTTCGCCGCATCGATGCCGTTGATCTCGTTCTGGGTCGCACAGGGAAACGCGGCGCCGCAGGGCATGGCCCAGATCGGGTTGTGATCGAGCGCACGGTCGGTCGCGTGAAACTCGACGCCCGGGTGCGCGTCGGCGTACTCGTGGATGCGACCACGACGCACGTTCTTGAGGTCCTTCACGAAGGCCAGCTTGTCCCGATCGATCCCGTCCGGATCGTGGATGAAGCCGCTGGAGTCGCTCATGGTCACCGGGATCGCCCCGAGATCGAGCAGCTTCTCGACTGCGAACTGCGCCACGTTGCCCGACCCCGAGACCAGGCACCGCACGCCTTCGAGCGATCGCCCCTTCGTGCCGAGCATCTCCGCCGCGAAGTAGACGCAGCCGTAGCCGGTGGCCTCCGGGCGGATGAGACTGCCGCCCCACTCGACCGCGCGACCGGTCAACACGCCGGTGAAGGTGTTGGTGAGTCGCTTGTACTGCCCGAACAGGTAGCCGATCTCGCGGCCGCCCACGCCGATGTCGCCCGCGGGAACATCGGTGTCCGGACCGATGTGCCGGAACAGTTCGTTCATGAACGACTGGCAGAACCGCATGACCTCCTGATCGCTGCGGCCCTTGGGATCGAAGTTCGAGCCGCCCTTGCCGCCGCCGATCGGCTGGCCGGTCAGCGCGTTCTTGAAGACCTGCTCGAATCCGAGGAACTTCAGGATGCCGAGGCTCACCGTCGGGTGGAAGCGGAGCCCGCCCTTGTACGGACCGATCGCGGAGTTGAACTCGACGCGGTAGCCGCGGTTCACCTGCACCTCGCCCGCGTCGTCCACCCACGGGACGCGGAACGAGATCGATCGCTCGGGTTCGACCAGTCGTTCGAGGATCCGGGCCTTCCGCCACTCGGGCCGCTTCTCGAGCACCGGATCGAGCGACGGGATCACCTCGCCGACCGCCTGATGGAACGCAGGCTCGCCGGGCGTGGCGGCCTCGACCATCTCCATGAAGTCGCGGATCCAGGCGGAATCGTGATGCATGATCGGTCCTCCGGTGCGTGGTCGGCCCGCGTCCCGGAAGCCGGTGAGGCGGACGCGTTCACCACGACCCGCGGATGATACGATCGATCTTCGCATCGCCCCGGAGCACGACCATGCGGCTGCTGCTATCCGGATTCGAGCCCTTCGGCGGCTCGGATCGCAATCCGAGTCGGGACCTCGTGGAGACCCTCCTCGGTGAACCGATGCCCGGCGTCGATCTCCAGACGATCGTGCTGCCGGTCGAGACCGAGACCGCACCGGCCCGACTTCTGGACGCCTGGCGGTCGCACGGCTCGGACACCATCGTCATGCTCGGCGAGGCCGCGGGCCGCACCGCGATCACACCCGAAGTCGTCGCGATCAACCTGCGCGACTTCGAGATCCCCGACAATGCGGGCCGGACGATCGCACACCGCCCCGTGGTCGAGGATGGACCGGCGGCGCACTTCTCCACGCTGCCGATCGCGTCGATCACCGATGCCATCCGATCACGCGGGGTGCCGTCGGTCCGGTCGCTCACCGCGGGCACCTATCTCTGCAACGAACTGATGTATCGCGTCCTCCACGAGATCGCGATCACCGGCCGCCGCACCCGCGCCGGGTTCATCCACGTCCCCCGGCTCCCCGAGCAGTGCACCGGCTCCGGACATCCCGCCCCCTCGATGTCGCTCGCGTCGATGGCCGTCGGGATCCGCGCGGCGATCGAGACCCTGCGGGACACCGCCCGCGAACCGGGCTGACCGGACCCCGCCGGGCACGGGCTCGCCGCACCGATTGTTCAGATCGCGCTCATCGCCCCGCCACGGCCGACCCGTTCCCCGGGGCGACCTGACAATCGCCACCCCCGCTCACCGATCCGCCCGTCCGTCGGAGTCACCGCATGGTCCGTTCGTCCGCCCTTCCGAGCCTCGTCGTCGCCACACTCCTCGCCGCCCCGGCGACCGCGACCGATCTGGACGCCCTCGACCTCGCCCGCGGTGTCGTCACCGCCACGATCCCGCTGCAGTGGGACGACGAGGTGCCCCTCGGGAGCTACCTCTTCGCTCGCGGCGGCGTGAACCTGCTCTCCGACTTCGACATCGGTCTCGCGTCCTTCACCGTCGGCGCCAACACCGGGCTCGTGGGCACCGGGCTGCCCCCCAACCCCCAGACCCCGATGGTCGCCGGATCGATCCGAGGGGCGACCGCGGTGGTCGATGCGGGTGTGGACATCGAGATCGGTCTCGGACTCAAGGTCGCCGAGGACATCACGCTCGAACTCGCCACCGGCATGCAGTGGAACCCGATCTCGCGGATCGACGCCACGCTGGACTACACCACCACCGCCCCGGACGGCATGGGCGGCACCACCCGGACGAACTGGACCTCCGCCGCGGTCGGGGGCGACGGCGAGATCTGGCAGGTCCCGATGACCCTGACCCTCAACTACGACGCGGAGATCGCGCCCGACCTGCGTCTGACCGTCGGCGGCGGTGGTGGCGTCGTCTGGTCCACGCTCACCACGCGAAACCTTCGATCGACCGAGTACCCGGGCGCCCTCTACTTCGACCCGGTCACCCTCCAGCCGACGCTCGCCCCGCTCTCCCTTGATCTGGGCGGACAGTCGATCGCCCTTCGGTATCAGTTGATGGCGGCGCTGTCGTACGAGCTCTTCCCCGGCGGATTCCTCGGCGGCTACGTGCGGTATTCGGCGACCTCGAACCTCGACTACGGCCCCCTGAGCTTCGCCGCCGTGCCGAACAACCTGTATCGCGGGGCGACCGACGTGGAGGTCTCCCGACTCGAGAACCTCTCGATCGGAGCGACGTTCTCGATCACGTTCTGAACCCGTTCGGATCCCGCGAAGTCGGAGGAAGCGTGGTTGCGTCCCGACCGCCGAGCGGTTCTCGTCCCGGCATGACCTCGATCCTCTCGATGCTCGTGCCGATCGCCGCCCTCCTGGCGCCGACCACGGCGGCCCCCGTCCAGGACCCGCCCGTCGTCCGACCGCCTCATCCGCTGGTCGACCGGGACGCGCGGAACGAACGGTTCCTCACCGACCGCGAGGGTCGCTGGCTCGACCTTCCCGCCGAGGACGACACCTTCACCTTCGTGGTCTTCGGCGATCGGACCGGCGGTCCCGACGAGGGGATCAAGGTCCTCGCCCAGGCGGTCGAGGAGACCAACCTCCTCGAACCCGACCTCGTGATGACCGTCGGCGACCTCATCCAGGGCTACAACACCACCGAGCCGTGGATGGCGCAGATGCAGGAGTACCGCGAGACGATGGCGGGCCTTCTCTGCCCGTGGTTCCCGGTCGCGGGCAACCACGACGTCTACTGGCGCGGCCCCGATCGCCCCGCGGAGGAGCACGAAGGCCGCTACGAGATGCACTTCGGCCCGCTCTGGTACGCCTTCGACCACAAGGACTGCCGGTTCATCGTCCTCTACAGCGACGAACCGAACCCCGACACCGGCGAACGCAACTTCGGCAAGGCCGAGTGCCAGCGGATGAGTCCCGAGCAGCTCGGATGGCTCGAGTCGGTGCTCGACGGCGCCAAGGACAAGCGACACGTCTTCTGCTTCCTGCACCATCCGCGCTGGATCGGCGGCCGCTACGGTGACGACTGGGATCGCGTCCACGCGGTGCTGGCGGACGCGGGGAACGTCCGAGCGGTCTTCGCCGGTCACATCCACCAGATGCGGTACGACGGTCCGCACGACGGCATCGAGTACGTCACGCTCGCGACGGTCGGCGGACATCAGTCCGGCGTCGTCCCGAGCGCGGGCTGGCTCCACCAGTTCCACCATGTGACGGTGCGGCCCGACGGCATCGCGCTCGCGTCGCTCCCGGTCGGCACGACGATGGACGTCCGCGACATCACTCCCGAGGTCTCGCTCGGCGCCGCGGCGTTCGCACGACTCGATCATCCCGCCGCCGGCGCCGTCACCATCGACGAGCACGGCACCGGCGAGGGCACGGTCGCCTGGACGATCGCCAACCCGACCGCGTTCCCGATCGAGATCGAACTCGTTCCCGGCTCGGCGGATCTGCGATGGTCGTTCCGACCCGACCATGTGCACGCGTCGCTCGACCCGGGCGAGACGA
>JAUIHC010000293.1 GCA_030432455.1 Phycisphaerae bacterium
GTGCGTGGATGCAGGTGGCGTCCGGATCGCTGCTGGCCGGGGCCGGATCGCTCGCGGCCGGGTTCCTCATGCTCGGCATCATGCCGACCATCGAGCGGCTCTTCGACATCACCACCGGACTCGCCCTCGCCGAACTGCGCGACACTCGCCAGCCCCTCCTTCGCGAACTCCAGTCCCGCGCCCCCGGCACCTACAACCACTCGCTCGCGGTGGCCTCGATCGCGGAGAACGCGGCCGAGGCGATCGGCGCCGACAGTCGTCTCGTCTACGTCGGCGGCCTCTATCACGACGTGGGCAAGCTGAACAAGCCCGAGTACTTCATCGAGAACCAGGGCGGCGGCGACAACAAGCACGACAAGCTCAGTCCCGCGATGAGCCTGCTGGTGATCGTCGGGCACGTGAAGGACGGTCTCGAACTCGCGCAGGAGTACAACCTGCCGAAGGTGCTTCGGCACTTCATCGAGAGCCATCACGGCACCTCGCTCGTGGAGTACTTCTTCCATGCCGCCCGCGAGCGGGCCGCCGGAGAGGGCGAGGAGGTCGAGGAGTTCTCGTATCGCTATCCCGGCCCGAAGCCCCGCACCCGCGAGGCGGCGATCCTGCTCATCTGCGACGGCATCGAGAGCGCGACCCGGGCGATGGGCGACCCCACGCCGAGCCGCATCGAGGCGCTGGTCCGCCGCATGAGTCGCGCCCGCCTGCAGGACGGCCAGCTCGACGACTCCGACCTGACCTTCCGGGAGCTCCGGATCATCGAGGACTCGATCATCAAGAGCCTCTGCGCGATCTACCACTCCCGCATCGCCTATCCCGGCGGACGCGAGGAGAAGGAACGCGAACGGGAACGAGACCGCGAGGCCAAGCCGGTCACGGCGTGACGGCGGTCCGACGCGTCAGGACCACGCGTGGTCGTCCACCAGCGTCCTGACCGGTCTGGACATGCCGAGCCCGGACGCGGAGTCGCGGTCGTGCCACTCGATGCCGACGCCGCTGCCCCTCGGAGTCGCATCAGCGAGCCTCGACACGGTCAGAAGAACCTCCCGATGCGTGAGCAGGCGACGGACTCGCGCCACCTCGACGAGTCTCGCCTTGGTGGCGGCGGTCGTGGTGAGGAGCCCTCGATCGACGAGAACCGCGACGACCTCGCTCGCGTCGGCTTCCGCGGAGGACTCGATGCCCGGCGGTTGCCAGAGCCCACCCCAGAGTCCGCCCCGCGGTCGCTGCTCCACCGCAAGCCGCCCGTCCCGCATCGCCAGCACGAGATGCAGGTGCACGCGGGTCCGGGTCGGACGGATCTTGGCCCGGGGAATCTCCGAGGCCCGTCCCTCCCGACGCGCCCGGCACCATGACCGGCACGGGCACGACTCGCACCGGGGCTTCGCCGGGGTGCAGACGGTCGCCCCGAGTTCCATCAGTCCCTCGTTGAGCCGCCCGGGGTCCGTGGAAGCGGCCACCAGATCGGCAGCGGCGGACCATGCCGCCCCGACGAGCGCCGGGTCGTCGGCCCGCGCGTCGACGGCTCCGAGCCGGGCGACGACCCGGACCACGTTGCCGTCCACGATCGGCTCGCGACGGCCGAACGCGATCGATGCCACCGATCCGGCGGTGTAGCGGCCGACCCCGGGCAGGTCCAGGAGATCACCCGCCTCACCGGGAACCTCGCCGCCGTGCCATTCGACGATCCGAACCGCCGCGGCATGGAGAAGCCTCGCCCGGCGGTAGTAGCCCAGCCCCTCCCAGAGCCCGAGGACGGCGTCCTCGCCGGCCTCCGCCATGGCCCGCGGCGAGGGGAATCGCTCCATGAACGCCTCGAACCGCGTCTCGACGCGGGCCACCTGCGTCTGCTGGAGCATGAGCTCGCTCACCAGCGATCGCCACGGGGTCCGATGCCGCCGCCACGGCAGATCGCGGGCGGCGGTCCGGAACCAGTCTTCGATCGCGGCCGCCAGCGTCCCGGCCGCCGCCGGCAGCACGGGTTCGGTCGGCTCGATCGATGGTCTGGAGACGACGGACGGCATGCGACGGGATCCGGTGGCGGCTCGATCGAAGCGGGGATCCGCGACGCGGTGGGACGCGGATGGAACCCTTGCAGGCGTTCCGGAGGCGGGGTAGCCTTCGTCGTTCGCGATGGACGGATCCGCGATCTGCGGTCGCCATCGTCCCCGGACGCCCCTCGGGTCGTCCGAACATCCCTCACCGCGGCGACACCATCCGTTCCCGGGCGGACTCCGCGAGGCACCGACGCCTACCCTCGACGGTCCTCGCGCCACCTGCGACGGACGCCGACAGACACGGAATCGGACCAGTCATGGCGAAGATGTTCTACACGGCCGAAGAGGCCGCCGACAAGCTCGGAAAGTCCGTCGAGGACATCATGGAGATGGCATCCTCCGGCGAGATCCAGTCGTTCAAGCAGGACGATCAGGAGATGTTCCGAGTCGAGCAGATCGACATGCTGGCCGAGGACGACGATCTCGGCGACATCGAGATCGGTCTCGAGGACAGCGGCGTCAGCGATCCCCTCAGCCTGAGCGGCTCGGCCCCGGCCCTCGATCTCGGCGGCGATTCCGCCGGCGACAGTGCCGCCGGTGGTCTCGACCTGAGCGGCGAGATCGGCCTCGAGGACTCGGCGGCCGGCAGTCCCGAGGACAGCTTCCTCGCAGGCAGCGGCATGGGAACCGGCGTCAGCGCCTTCGAATCGGGTGCGGACGCCTCGGGCGCCGACCTGCTCGACGACGACCTCTCGCTCGAGACGGTCGGCAGCGGCAGCGGCCTCCTCGACCTCACTCGCGAGTCCGACGACACCTCGCTCGGTGCCGAACTGATCGAAGAGGTCTACTCCAGCGACGACAGCGGCGCCCCCGCCAGTGCCAGCGGCCTCTTCGAGGCGGTCGGCGACGGCAGCAGCGGCCTCGACGACATCGCCGCCCCTTCGGGCGGCATGGCGGGCGTGCCCGTCGTGGTCGAGACCTACGAGGGCGGCTGGTCGGGCCTGGGTGTGGGCATGGGCATCGTGGCGGTCGCCGCCCTCTGCCTCGTGGCCCTCATGGCCTTCGTCACCGGGACGGGCACCATGCCCGCGATCGCCGAGATGATGACCTCGAACCTCATGGTCTGGGCCGGTGGACTCGTCGGCGGCCTGATCGTCTTCGGGCTCCTCGGCTTCTTCATCGGCAAGGCGTCCGAGTGATCCGAGCGGCGTCCGGTTCGAACTCGAACCTCCGGGGGCTCCCGTGCTCTTGACTCGTCACGGCCGTCGCGAATGGGGATTCGCGACGGCCGTTCTCCTTCTGGTCGGCGTGCCCGCGATCATCGCCGGCTGGTGGTGGGCCCTCGTCCCGCTCGGCCTCGCCTGGGTCGCGGTGGCGGGGTTCTTTCGCGACCCGCTCTTCCGCAAGCCCGCCAGCGACGATCCTCGGGACCTGATCTCACCCGCCGACGGACGCATCAGTCGCGTGGAGCGGGTCGAGGCGCACCCCTCGACCGACGGCGGTCCGGCGATCGTCGTCCGCATCTTCCTGAGCGTGCTCGACGTCCACCTGAACCGCGCCCCGTGCGATGGCGAGGTCGTCTCGATCGTGCACACGCCGGGTCGGTATCTCGACGCCCGCAGCGAGGAGTCGGCGAAGGTCAACGAGTCGAACCTGATCTCGCTCCGCACCGACTCGGGCGTCCCGATCGGCGTGCGGCAGGTCTCGGGCGCCATCGCCCGGCGGATCGTCTGCCCCATCCGAGTCGGTGATCATCTGACGCGGGCCGCCCGCTTCGGCATGATCAAGTTCGGATCGACGACCGAACTCATCGTCCCCGACCGCCCCGACACCGAGGTGCGGGTGAGCGAAGGCGACCGGGTCGTCGGTGGCGTGACGGTGCTGGTGCGACTCGCCGACTGAGTCGGCGGTTCGCACGCCGCGCCCGGCCCGCTCGCTCCCGGCTCGCGTCAGGCGGCGAGATCGTTCCAGCCCTCGTCCTCGTCCGTCTCGGCGGCGTCTTCGGGCCAGTCGCGTTCGAGTCGGTTGTGAATGCGGATGAGTCGATCGAGTTGCTCGGCGAGCAGGGGTCGCAGATCCTCGAGCACGGTGGCGACGGTCTCTGCGAACGGCTCGGCGGCGTTCCTGAACAGGTAGAGAACCGCCAGGCACTCATCCTCGTGGGTGCACGGAACCGCGACCATCTCGACGTTGGGATCGACCTCGGGACCGAGATCGCAGTCCTGCATGAAGTCGGCCGCATCGTCGAACCTGAGGATCTCCGGCTCGTTCGCGATCCGGGGACTCGCCTCGTCGCAGAGCCGCTGGAGCATCGGCTCCATGGATCGGCGCGAGTGCTCGTAGTTCACATACGCACCGAGTCCGAATCGGCCGTCGCCTCCGGCGAGGAACACCGCGGCGTTGGTCGGGCCGGTCTTCACCAGCAGATATTCCAGCGCGGTGCGGAGAAGGTCCTCGACATCCAGCTCCTGACGAAGGAGGGTTCGGAACTCGCTCCGCATCGCCACGCGATCGAGGGTGCCGTCGCTCGCCTCCGATGGGGCAGGCGGGGCCGGGTCCAC
>JAUIHC010000294.1 GCA_030432455.1 Phycisphaerae bacterium
CTGCTTGGCGGCGGATGCGCCGATCACCGACTCGACGAGCCGGACACGCCCTTCTCCGACGCGGTCGAGGTCGCCCCTCCAGCGTCCCGCCCGGATCCAACACCAAGTGCGCCCGCTCCTCCGTCGGCCGGTCGCCTCGACGTCCTTCGCACGAGCGAGTTCGGCCTGCCGGTCATCGCGATCGATGTGACCGGCGAGCGATTCGAGGTCGAACTTGCGGCGACGAATCCGGCGCGGATGCGGGGGCTGGCCGGACGAACGCGACTTCCCTCAGGGACCGGGATGCTCTTCGTCCACCCCGACGACCTGCACCGTCGCTACTGGATGAAGGGCTGCCTCGTGCCGATGGACATCGCGTTCATCGACCGTCAGGGGCGAGTGGTGGCGATGCACCGCATGCCGATGGAGCCGCCGCAACGCGCCGGCGAGACCCTCGCCGAGTACCACGGCCGCCTGGCCGGGTACCCGAGCCGCCGACCGGCGCGATACGCCCTCGAAGTCCCCTTCGGCGACCTCGACCGCCTCGGCGTCACGCTCGGCGACACCATCGAGCTTCCGCGGGAAGCCCTCGACGAACTCGCCGCCCGGGAGATCCTCGGCGACCGCCGACGCTGAGTCAGCCGCCGAGCGCCGGCAGCACCAGCCCGGTGCATTCGCCGAACCCGATGCGACGCCCGTCCCGCTCCGCCCAGCCGCGGATCACGACCTCGTCGCCATCCTGCAGGAAGCGGCGCTCGGTGCCGTCGGGGAGCGAGATCGGCCGCTCCCCCCGCCAGGTCCGCTCGAGCAGGCAGCCTCGCGAATCCTCGGTCGGACCGCTCACCGTGCCCGACGCCATCAGGTCACCCGGCCGCAGGTCGCAGCCGGTGGAGGTGTGGTGCGCCACCATCTGGGCGATCGTCCAGTACATGTCCCGGTAGTTGCCGAGACTCACGCGATGGGCGGGCATCCCCCGCTCGCGCATCTGCGTGGAGCGGATCGCGACCTCCAGTTCGATGTCCATCGCGACGTCGTCTCCCCAGCGGAGGTACTCGAGGTTGCGGGGATCGTCGGTGGCTCTCGGCGGCCCGGAGACCATGAACGGCTCGAGGGCGTCGAGCGTCACGACCCACGGCGAGATCGTGGTCGCGAAGTTCTTGGCGTTGAACGGACCGAGTGGCTGATACTCCCACTTCTGCACGTCGCGGGCCGACCAGTCGTTCACGAGCACGAGTCCGAAGACATGGTCGAGGGCCCGCTCGATCGGCACCGGCGAACCAAGCTCGCTGCCCGCCCCGATGAAGAACCCCATCTCCAGCTCGTAGTCGAGCAGACGGACCGGCCCGTACGACGGCGGCGGCCCGTCGGGGCCGACGGTCTGCCCGTGCGGACGCCGCACCGGGCGTCCACTCTCGACGATCGAACTCGCCCGCCCGTGATAGCCGACCGGAAGATGCTTCCAGTTGGGCATGAGCGGGTTGTCGGGACGGAACATCGAGCCGACGTTGGTCGCGTGATGCTCGCTGGCGTAGAAGTCGGTGTAGTCGCCGATCCGGAACGGCATGACCGACCGGATCTCACTCATCGGACGCACGAGATGATCCCGATCCGAGGAGGTCCGGAGCCGATCGTCGCCCGCGTCGAGCAGACCCGTGACCGCACGACGCACGGTGGAGGAGACCTGCCGACCGAGCCCGGCGAGGGTGTTGAGCGAGTCGCTGGACAGCGCCCTTCGGACCTCGTCCCGCTGCCCCGAGAGCAGCCCTCGGCTCACGCACTCGCGAAGGTCGAGCACCCGATCGCCGATCGCGACCGCGATCCGCGGCTCCGACTCATCGCTTCGCTCCACGACCCCGAAGGGCAGGTTCTCGATCGGGAAGTCGGTGCCGGGGTCGTTCGCCGACTCGATCCAGCTGCGTCGGGTGGTCATCGGGAGTCCTTGTCGGAGGGAAAGGCGGAGGTCGGGACGTCGATCCAACCCATCGACGCGAGTTCCTCGATCGGCTCGTCGAAACTGCACGACCCGAAGGAATGACAGAAGCGGCTGCGGGCCTCGCCCAGTTCCGACGCCGAGATCCGACGCTCCCGCCAGGCCACGCCGTCGACGGTCATCGCGAACGCGGACGGAGATTCCTCCGCGAGCACGTCGGCGAGCCCCGCGGCATCGATCCGGCCGGCGTGCAGGAGCGCCGCGCCGACGAAGACGTTGAGGAAACCAAACTGTGTCGCGTCCACCGACGCCTGATGGGCCCGCACCGCATGATGCAGTCCCGCCGTCGCCTTGAACGGGACGTCCGCCATGCGACAGGCCGAGATGAACGCGGCGACCTGCTCGACCGTCGGGTGGGCGTCGGCCGTCACCCCGCCGGTGCGGATCTTCGCCCCGCCGTCGAGCCCGGCGACCGCGGCGAGCGTGCCCCGGACGTCGGTGGCGGGATCGAGTTCGAAGTATGGGTAGATCTCGTCGTCGAGCAGATCGAGGACCGCATCGACCCCGTCGCCGGTCGCCGCCCGAAGTTCGATGGTGTCCACGATCGCCGCGCCGGCACCGACCGCGGTGTGCCGGTCGTTGAACGCCTCGATGGCGTCGAGATCGCGCTTCACCGAGTCGAGGTCCTCCGCGGCGGCGACGAGCGCCGAGATCGCCCAGAGGTCGGGGGCCTGTTCGGGGTCGTCCACGTCGGGAACGACGGGCAGCCGCCCCTCGACCGCCGCCTCGAACTCCGCGAAACGCGCCACGGGAAGGACGAATCGCCCCAGTCCGTCGGCATGCCCCCCGGTCCGATGCCGTTGGAATCCCGCCACGGCGGCGGCCATGTCCAGACCCGCCGGAGGGAAGAGCCCCGCGTAGTCGATGAGTTCGTCGAGCAGGGCTGATAGCGGGGACATGACCGTGGCTCCGAGTCGCGAGGGTGGGAACCGTGGATTATGCCGCCGGGTCTCACCCTCCGCCGAAGGCCCCATGCTTCTCGGACCAACGGATCGGCGACCGGCTCCTTCAAATCGACCGTTTTCGCTTGCAGGTGCGGCCCGATTGGTGTCTCCTGACCCCACGCGGGGCTGTCCCGATCGAATCCAGATGCGCACATCCGGATTTTGCGGACCTGCGACAGAAGTTCTTCCACACATGTGTTCACAATCCGTCCCTTCCCGGGACTCGACCATCAGGAGACCAGAGATGCTCAAGCGATTCGCGATGGCGGGCGCCGTGGCCGCGCTGATTGCGCCGGCCGCCATGGCCCAGAACAAGGCCTGCGGCTCGGGCGGCTCGTGCGCCGAGGCCCATGTGGAGCCCGGCTGCGACGACCCGTCCTGCTGCAACACCGTCTGCAACTTCGACTCGTTCTGCTGCGATGTGGAATGGGACGCGGCCTGCGTCGATCTCGCCACCGCGAACTGCGACTTCACCTGCGGTGCCGCGACCGAGATCTTCATGGGCGACAACGCCATCGACACGACCACGTCGAGCTCGAACCTCGACCTCAGCGGTCTCTGTGATCCCGGCCCGTACGGCGACGACGTGCTCCACAATGTGGTCTGGTACGACTTCACCGCCACCGAGAGCGGCCTTCACCTGCTCTCCACCTGCAACATCGCGAACTTCGACACCCGCATCGCGGTGCTCGGCAGCTGCGATCCCGGTTCGGTCATCGCCTGCCTCGACGACAGCCCCGGCTGTGCGACCTACACCACCGAACTCGCGGTGAGCCTCGTCGCGGGCGAGACCTACAAGGTCGCGATCGGCGGATACGCCGCGGGCGACCTCGGCACCGGCACCCTCGCCATCTCGAGCGCGGCTCCGGAGCTGGTCGCGGTTCGCCAGTTCCGCGTCGAGGACGGCGGCGACGGCGGGTGGTACGGCCTCTACAACGTGCCCGGCGGCCTCACCTTCGAGGATCTCGACGGCTTCGCGACCGACGCCGGCGAGACGCTCCTCTCGATCCACAGCCAGGAAGCCAACGACTGCATGCAGGCCTTGCGGCAGGCGAGCGCCGCGGGCGCCGGCGTGGCCATGGGCCTCGTGCAGGACACCTCCGCCGGTGAGCCCGACCTCGGCTGGGGATGGACCGACGGCTCCGCCCTCGACTACACCAACTGGTGGGAAGGCGAGCCCAACAACGGCGGCGGCACCGAGCACTACGGCGAGCTCTGGCGCGACGGCACCTGGAACGACCGCGGCAACAACAGCGGCTGGAACGGCTACATGGTCCGGCTTGCGGGCAGTGACTACGGCCCGGTCGCAAACGACACCTGCGATGGCGCGGTCGCCCTTTCGACCAAGGCCGGCACGCCCTACGCCACCACCAACGCCTACGGCTCGACCGATCTCTCCGACTGCTACGGCAGCGAGCTGATCGCGCACAACGACGTCTTCTTCACCTTCACCGCCACGCAGGACTCGGTCCACGTCTTCAAGCTGTGCGGCTCGAGCTTCGATACCGTCATGGGCATCCTCGACGCCTGCGACGGCTCGATCATCGCCTGCAACGACGACGCCTGCGGCGACGACTCCTCGATCGCCCTCGACATGACCGCCGGCCAGTCGGTGGTGATGGTCGTCGGTG
>JAUIHC010000295.1 GCA_030432455.1 Phycisphaerae bacterium
GCCGACCGCGGTCTCGTCGCCGCCGGCAATGAGCTGGAGCAGTCGTGTGATGTCGCCCGGTGCGGAACTCATGTCGGGAGCGTAGTCGGTGTCTCCAAAGGTGCACGCCCGGGGGTCCGGGGGTCCGGCCTCCTCGTCTGCCGTCTCTCGGTTTCCCCCACATTTTCTCCGCGAGGTTCCCGCAACTCTCCGCATGAAACAATGTGACGACGAACGACGAGAGAGACATGTCGCCCGAGGGCCGGGCTGCCGCGGAGACGGAACGCGATCTCCGCGTTCGCCGCGCCTTCCTCGATGCGTCCCGGCTCTCCGACGAGCGGCTCGCCGACCACCTCGCCGCCCTGCCTGACTCGATCGCCTCGGAAGTCCGTGTCCTTCTCAAACTTGTGGCGGAGGACCTGGCCGACTCCCGGACCGACGATCGTGATCCGCACGACTGGTTCGACCGCACGATCGGACCCTGGAGATTCGGGATCGAACTGGGATCCGGGGGGCACGGACGCGTCTTCCGCGCCACATCGGCCGACGGAACCTCGGCTGCAGTGAAGGTCCTGTCCGTCTCGGGTGACGATCTGTCCGCCCGGCTCGAACGCGAAGTCGCCGCCCTCGGCGGACTCGATCATCCCGGCATCGTGCGGGTCCTCGACCACGGCGTCGTCGAGATGGCCGTCGAGTCAGATGATCGCACGGTCGCCTACCTCGCGATGGATCTCGTTGATGGCGGCGAAGGCATCCTTGACTGGATCGCACGCGTGCGACCGGACCGCGGCACGCGGATCGATCTCGTGGAACGCCTGCTCGAACCCCTCGCCCACGCCCACGCCCGCGGTGTCGTGCACCGGGACCTCAAGAGTTCGAACATCCTCGTCGATGACGACGGCCGGCCACACGTCATCGACTTCGGCATCGCCCGGATCGTCGATGGCGACGGACGAGGCACCGGCCTGCACGCCACCGAGACCCGAGATCGCCACGCGATCGTCGGCAGTCTCGCGCATCTCGCGCCGGAACAGGTCGATCGACGTCTCGGGCCGATCTCGCCCGCGACCGACGTGCACGCGATCGGACTGCTCGCGTACCGAATGCTCTGCGGCGAACCGCCGTACGACGCGACCGGCAGCGTGGTGCAGGCGATCCAGGCGGTGCTGCATGTGCCACCCGCGGATCCGGTGATCTTCGATCCCGAGATGCCCCGCGACCTCGCCGACTGGCTCCTCGCGTGTCTCGCGAAGGACCCGGACACGCGACCGGGCGACGCGGGCTTCGCCTTGTCGATGCTTCGGGCAGCTCGTCGTCAACCCAACGATTCACCCATGCCCGGTCACGCGACCGGCGGAGGCCACGGCACCCGGGTCGCCGTGGCCGTCATGTCGGTCGTCGCCATCACCGCCGCCGCGATCGTCGCAGCGACGGCGTTCCGAGGCGGCGACATCGACAACCAGACCGACCCGTCCATCAACCAAGCCGTCCGTCAGGAATCGGACGCGGGAGACACAGAGATGAAGTTGAGACCGTTCCTCGGCGCCGTTGTCGGCGGCGCCATGGTGAGTGGAAGCGTGTGCGCGCAGGATGCGGTGCAGTGGCGGGTCGAGGATGGGGGGAATGGGCATTGGTACACCGTCCGCGCGGTGCCACAAGTGACCTGGATCGACGCAAACATTGCTGCCAAAGAGATGGGCGCCAACCTCGTCAGCATCGGGTCCGCGAGTGAGAACTCGTTCGTGTTCGAAAACTGCGGCTCGTACGACCCAGCATGGGGGGATGGCATTCAGACATCGTTCGGACCTTGGATTGGCGGCATCGAGGCCAACGGCGAATGGACATGGTCAGACGGAACAGTCTGGTCGTACGCCAACTGGGCCGACTACCAGCCGAGCGGCAAGCCCGACAACACCGGCCGAGCTCACTTTCACAACATGTGGACTGAATTCCCGGCGGCTACGTGGAATGACATTCCCGAGGACGCGCAACTCCAAGGTTATGTGATCGAGTGGTCCGCCGACTGCAACAACGACGGCATCGTCGACTACGGCCAGATTCTCGATGGGACCTTCGCCGACGACGATGGCAATGGCGTTCCGGACATCTGTGAGGTCACGATCTTCGACGACTACGAAACGGCGATCCTGACATCCGAACCGATCGCCTACTGGCGAATGAACATCGAGGGAGGACTCGTTGAGAACATGATCGATGGATCGCCCGCGGCCGTGGTCGTCGGCATGCCCGGCACCGCGGACTCGCCGGTCGGTTGTCTCGATGACAGCTCGATCGACTCGACGGGGGGTAGCCACCTGAATGCTGGCGATGACGGACGTTTCGACCTGAGCAGTACGGCATCGATGAGCGTCGAGGTCTGGATTCGACGCGCCGGCATCATTGACCAACCCGCCTTCGTGCTCAGTCAGGGTCGCGACATCGTGACCGGTGGCTGGGATCTTCTCGTCTACCAGAACGACATTGGTCTTTCCTTCCGAGTGAATGTGGTCGGTCCCGGGATCACCTCATCCGATCCGATCGATGTCGATCGCTGGGTGCATGTCGTGGGCGTCATCGATGATGATCGAGGTATCACATCCCTCTACCTCGATGGTGTTCTCGACTCGGAAGTCGAAGGTGGCAACCCCGGTGGCTCGAGCAACTATCCCCTCTTGATCGGCCGCCACAACGCGCCGGGACCCTGGGACTGGCCCTTCAACGGCTCCATCGACGAGGTCGCCATCTATCACCGCGCTCTCAGCCCCGACGAGATCCTCTCGCACTACCTGAGCGCCGATCCCGACAAGGCGTGCACGCCGCCGTGCGTCGGCAACTTCACCAACGACGAGGTCGTCGATGCCGCGGATCTGGGAATCCTGCTCGCCGTGTGGGGCGACGCCACGGCCTACCCCGAGGCCGACCTCAACGGCGACGGCGCCGTCGATGCCGCCGACCTCGGCATGCTGCTCGGCGCCTGGGGTCCCTGTCCCGACTGATCGCGGCGTCGATCCGCGTGGACGCCCATCTCCCTGAACATCCGGGCCGTGTTCGATCCTCACGATCGGACGCGGCCCGGTGTCGTTGTCGGTGAGGTCAGTGAGCAGGTCATGTGTCGCCCACGATCGCGCGGAGTTGCGTGACCGTACGGTCGCCCATCGCCTCGATGGCTCGCTCCGCGAACTCGATCATGTCCCGAAATCGCTCTTCAGTCGATCTGGGCGACATCGCGGACATCCGACCACACCTCGGATGCCAGTCGCCCTCGAACCGATTCCGGCTCGACGATGTCCACCTTCGACCCGAGCCAGTCGCTCAGATGGTTGTGGATGTCGCCCCAGCCGAAGAGCGAGGTGCCGGCGACGGTGTCCACGATGAGATCGACGTCGCTTCGCTCGGTCGCCTCGCCGCGAGCCACCGAGCCGAAGACCCGCACCCGGCGCACGCCGAGCTCGCGGAGCTCGTCGCGATGCGCCTCGATGATCGACTTCAGCGTGTCGAAGTCCATGCCGCGGATCGTAGCCGCCGCGTCGCGTGATTCCGATAACGGGGACTGTCCCCGTTATCGGATCCGATTCGGCCACTGATCACATCAGCGAAGTGTCGAGTTGATTCGACATTCTTTGATATGTCGAGTAAACTCGACACATGGACCCCCCCGAACTCCTTCGGATCGCCGCTGATTGGAGCTACTGGGACCGACCGATCCCATCGTCCATTCCTCGGGAGGTGTCGGTTCCCGAAGAACTTCGACCCGACGTGGCGCTGGTCATCCAAGGGGTCCGGCGTGCCGGCAAGTCCACGCTCATGACGCAGCTCATCGAGCGATACGACCTCGATCCGTCCCGGTGCCTCTTCGCCAACTTCGAGGATCCCCGTCTCGCCAACGCCGACTTCAGGACGCTCGACGATCTCGTCGGTGCCTTCGAGACGGATCGTGGATCGAACGGGGTGTTCTTCCTCGACGAGATCCAGACCGTGGTCGGCTGGGAGCGCTGGCTCCGATCGCGTCTCGATCGGCCGGACGACCACCGGTTCGTGATCAGCGGTTCCAACGCCCACCTGCTGGCCGGTGAACTCGGGTCGGTCCTGACCGGCCGTCATCTCACCGTCGAGGTCTTTCCGTTCTCGCTGGCCGAGTACCGGCGGGCCGTGCCGGACGCCACGGTCGAGGACTACCTGAGACAGGGCGGATTCCCGGGAAGCATCGCCTCCCCGGATCATGACCTGCTGCTGCGGACCTGCTTCAACGACATCGTCGAGCGTGACGTGCGGTCGCGAGTCGGCGCACGATCGACGACGCCGCTTCGACAACTCGCCCAGATGCTCTTCGAGACCGCGGGGAGCGAAGCGAGTCTTCGCCGTCTGGCGGCGGCCATCGGGATGACCGCCGACACGACAGGTCTCTACACGCAGGCTCTCGGCGACGCGTACCTGTGCATGTCGTGCCCGTTCTTCGCATGGAGCGAACGACGACGGCTCATGCGGAACCGGAAGTACTACCCCGTGGACAGCGGCCTTCGACGCGCGTGCATCACTCGAACCGGCGAGG
>JAUIHC010000296.1 GCA_030432455.1 Phycisphaerae bacterium
GCCGACGCCCGAGCATCGAGGCGATCGCCGGGCCGACCGATCCGTGCGTGTCGAGGCGAAGGTAGTCGTGGCCGTGACTGCGGGCGATCCGCTCGAGCTCGCCGCAGTGCCGCGTGAGGGCGTCGAGATAGTCCTCCCGCACCGTCCGCGGATCGACGTCGAGCCGGCCGCCTCCCTCCAGGTCCTCGAACGGCGCCGCCTCGTCGAGGTCGAACCGCAGTTCCTGACGATCGAGCACCTGCAGCAGCAGCAGATCGTGTCGTCGATGCCGGAAGCGGGCGACCATCTCGCGGATCGCGTCGATCGGCGCGAGCAGGTCGCTCACGAGCACGAACAATGATCGATTCTGCACGCTCGCCAGCGCCTGATCCGCGGTCTTCCGAAGATCGGTCGGATCATCGACCGGCTCGGTCGCGAGCGTCCGCACCACCCGACGCCAGGTGTCGCGGGCGTTCGATCGTCGGACCTGGGCCCGGAACCCGTCGGCGAAGAGGGCGAGACCGACGCGGTCGCGCTGCTGCAGTCCGAGGTAGCAGAGCGCCGCGGCGATCGCGGAGGCATGGTCGAACTTGGTCCACATCCTGGTCGTGCGCGACGCCTCGGTGCCGCCCCAGCCCGACTTGACCCCAAGCGTGCCGAACCGCATCGACGCCGAGCAGTCCACCAGCAGCACGACATCGAGATTCGTCTCCTGCTGGTACTGCTTGAGATGGAGCTTGTCGCTGCGGCCATAGACCTTCCAGTCGAGGTGTCGCAGGTCGTCGCCGGGAACGTACTGACGGTGCTCGGCGAACTCGACCGCCAGTCCCTGATACGGCGACCGGTGCATGCCGCTCATCACGCCCTCGGCGATCATCCGGGCCCGCAGCTCGAACGACCCGAGCTGCCCGATGGTCTCGGGAGCCAGGTACTGCTCGGCGCGGAGGCCGCTGGAACCGGGGACGGAGTCGGACAACGGGGATCTCCCGAGCGCGGGCCGGCCTCGACGTTCGCGGGGCCGGAGATCGCGATCAGCGGGTCACGGAGTCGAGCGTGCTGCGGGTGGCGGGGTCGGCCTCGTCCACCGGGATGGTGTCGAGGAGACCGCGGACGACATCGTCGGTGGTGACGCCATCGGCCTCGGCGTTGAAGTTCGCGATGATGCGGTGACGCATGACCGGAAGGGCGACCGCGCGGATGAGTTCGGGAGTCGCGTGCGTCGAACCGGTCACCAGCGCCATCGCCTTGGCGGCGAGAACGAGGAACTGGCTCGCCCGCGGCCCGGCACCCCATGCGAGGTAGTCGCGGACGATCTCGGGCTTGTCGTCGCGGGACTCGCGGACGCGGGTGGCCCGGACGAGCCGCAGGGCGTACCGGGCGACGTGGTCGGCCACCGGAACCTGACGCACCAGCTGCTGGATCCGCAGGCAGTCGGCGGCGTCGAGCACGGATTCGAGGGTGGCGTCGGTGGTCGCGGTCGTCCGCTGGACGATCGCGAGTTCATCGGCCTCGGTCGGATACCCGATGCGGATGTTGAACATGAACCGGTCGAGCTGGGCCTCGGGAAGCGGGTAGGTGCCCTCCTGCTCGATCGGGTTCTGCGTCGCGAGCACGAAGAACGGGCTCGGCAGCACATGCGTCTTGCCCCCGACGGTGACCTGCCGCTCCTGCATCGCCTCGAGGAGGGCGGCCTGCGTCTTCGGCGGCGTGCGGTTGATCTCGTCGGCGAGGATGACGTTGGCGAAGATCGGGCCGGGCACGAACCGCAGATCCCGGCGACCGGTGGTCCGATCCTCCTCGATGACCTCGGTGCCGGTCATGTCGGTCGGCATGAGGTCCGGAGTGAACTGGATGCGGGAGAACTGGAGCCCGAGGGTGCTCGCGAGCGAGTGCACCAGCAGGGTCTTCGCCAGGCCGGGCACGCCCTCGATGATCGCGTGGCCGCCGCAGAAGATCGCCAGCAGGACCTCCTCCAGCACCTCCTCCTGACCGACGATCACCTTGCCGACCTCGGCCCGGATGCGTTCGGCGACGGTTCGGACCGCCGTCGCGGCCGCGACGGGGTCTTCCTGATGAAGCATGGAATCGGTCATCGTGGGTCCGGTCTTCGGAGTGGCGACGGGGCCGTCGCGGCCCGATCGCAGGTACGCGGCACGGCCGGCGGGATCGGGCGAGAGCCCGAGTATAGTCGCGCGTTCGCCCGGTCCCGGACGATCTCCCGCATGCCGGAACTCCCCGAAGTAGAAGCGATCCGACGCCGCATCGAGCCGTCGCTCACCGGCGGCCGCGTCCTCCGCGTCGACATCGTCCGACGCGATGTCGTACGGGATCCCATGGGTCGCCGACGCGGACGATTCCATTCCGGACTCATCGGTCTCGATCGCGTCGTCGAGGCGGTCGACCGTCGCGGCAAGCAGCTCGTTCTCAGATTCGCCGACGGGGGCGGTCTCGTCGTCCGCCTGGGCATGTCGGGTCGCCTCGATCTGCTCGACGCCCGACGACGCCGTCCCGTCCCCGCCCATCGTCATGTGATCTGGACGGTGCTGACCGAGGGCCGACGGCACCGGATGGAATTCATCGATCCCCGACGCTTCGGTGGCGTCCACCTCGCCGGCGACACCGAGGACCTCGAGAATCGCCTGCTCGGCGATCTCGGACCCGAGGCGACCCTGGTGACGGGTCCGGCCCTCCACGCCCGCCTGACCGCCACCAGCCGGGCCGTGAAGGTCGCCCTGCTGGATCAGCGCGTCGTCGCCGGGGTTGGGAACATCTACGCCGACGAGGCCCTGCACGCCGCCGGCCTGCACCCGACCCGGCCGGGCCGGTCGATCACCGGTTCGGAGTCGAATCGGCTGGCCGGCTCCCTGCGACGGGTTCTCGCCCGAGCGATCGACCTCGGGGGATCGACCATCCGGGACCACCGACTCCCAGACGGCTCCCAAGGCGACTTCGCCTCCCGGCTGGCGGTCTACGGCCGAGCCGGCCTGCCCTGTCCACGATGCGGGTCCATTCTTGAGCACATGCGGCTGGCGATGAGAGGAACGACCTGGTGCCCGGCTTGTCAGCTCGGGGACGATCTGTGCACCGATCGGTGATCGCTCGAATGACCGGTGTGTCCACACATCGACCACAGAGATGGAGGTCCATGGCCACAGTCATGGTCCCGGGTCGGCAGCCCTCTTTCTTGAGAGGAAGAGAGTTCTCTTCTTCTTCCCTAGATATGGTCGCGCCGGTATGTGGACAACTCGGGCCCAGGCAATGCAAACACATGACCAACATTGACTTAGGTTGATCTTACGGTTCTGGAGCCCCTGTCGATTGGGTGTCGGCTGGCGCCGGTGCCGGTCGCCCCGGCACCACGACTCGTCGTCGTCGATCCGAGGCGTCCTCTCCCGACCCATCTGGTGACGGATCCACACGCCTGAACCGGCGCGCCGCCAGCGCTTTATCCACCATCAGTGTGGATAAGTTCTGGGCGTTGCAGGGGGGTTCGACACCGTGGTTCTGACGACATGCGGCCACATCCCCGGCGTGCGGGGATCGGGTGTCGGGGTCAGGTGTCGGGGTCAGGTGTCGGAATGGGTGCTCCGGCTCTCGCCTTGTGGCTCAACCCGGTCTCTCACCGACTCAGTCGTGGGTCCCCAGGACCGAGTTCTCGAGGCGATCGATGTCGTCGCTGAAGGTCGAATCCTCATCGCGACGGCGGTTGATGGCCCGGATGGCGTGCATCACGGTCGTGTGATCGCGGCCGCCGAAGTAGCTCCCGATCTCCTCGAGGCTGAACCGGGTGTGCCGGCGGGCCAGCCACATGCAGATCTGCCGCGGCACGGTGATCGACTTGTGGCGTCGCTTGCTCAGAAGGTCGGTCAGCTTGACGTCGTAGTACCGGGTCACCGAGTCGATGATCGCCTGGATGCTCGGGGCCGCCGTGTCCTCGGCTCCGGATCGGGTCAGATCGTCGGACAGAGCCCGCTTGGCCAGTTCAAGGGTGATCGGTCGGCCTTCGGCGAGTGCGTAGCCTCGGATCTTGGTGAGGGCGCCTTCGAGTTCGCGGATGTTGGTGTCCAGCCGGGCCGCGATGTACGCCGGGACGTCGTCGGGGATGTTCAGATCGTGGAGGGCGGCCTTGGCCTTGATGATCGCGACCCGCGTCTCGTAGCAGGGACGCTCGATCCGGGCGACCAACCCGCAGTTGAAGCGGCTGGTGAGCCGTTCCTCGAGATCCGGGATCTCGGAGGGGGCGGCATCGGAGCTCAGCACGATCTGACGCCCCGACTGGTAGAGGGCGTTGAAGGTGTGGAAGAACTCCTCCTGCGACTGCTCGTGCTTGGACAGGAAGTGGATGTCGTCGATGACCAGGACATCCGCGGTGCGGAAGTGGTGACGGAAGTCCTGCATCCGACCGGCCTTGACGCATTCATGGAAGAGATCCATGAAGGTCGAGCACGAGATGAAGCAGATGTTCGCGTCAGGTCGATCCCGCAGGATCCGCTGACAGATGGCCTGCAGGAGGTGGGTCTTGCCGAGGCCGACGCCACCGTGGATG
>JAUIHC010000297.1 GCA_030432455.1 Phycisphaerae bacterium
GTAGGCAAGGGCGCCGACCGCGGTCTTTCCGAGCATGACCGCGCCCGCCGCGTCGAGCTTCTCGATCACGGTCGCGGTCGTGGTGGCGACGCGGTCCTTGAACGGCGCCGCGCCCCAGGTCGCGGGCAGGCCCGCGACATCGATGATGTCCTTGGCGCCGTAGGTGATGCCGTGCAGGGGACCGAGATCCCGACCGGCGCGGAACGCGGCATCGGCGGCCCGGGCCTGTTCGATCGCCCGATCGCCGGTGACGGTGATCATGCACTCGAGCGTCGGATCGAAGCGGGCGATGCGGTCGAGGTGGATCCGCGTGAGTCGCTCGCTCGTGATCTCGCCGCGACGAAGCCAGGTCGCGAGGTGGGTGACCGGCGCAAACGCGATCGACTCGTCGTCGCCCGGCGGCGGGGCTGCGGAATCGACGAGCGACGCGGGATCACCTTCGGGCGTCGCGGGTTCCGCGGTGCGACCCGGCGGCATCGCGCGGAAGATCATCGCGGGTGCGAGTTCGTTCGGCAGTTCCCCCGCCGCGACGCGGGCCGCGAGCATCGCGACCTGTTCACCGATCGTCGCGGCGATCGTCTCGCGTTCGGCGTCGGTGAACGAGATGCCCGCGAGTCGCTCCGCCGCGGCGATCGTCGCGACGGTGAAGGTCGCGGCATCGGGCGACTCCGGCCATGCGTTGTCCTCGTCATCGTCGTCGTCCCGGCGGTGGACGCTGGCGGTGCCGGCGATCGGACTGCCCGCGATCGGCAGCAGGGCGAGCGAGGCGGCGGAGGCGAGAAGCTCACGACGGGACGGGGTGTCGGCGGGGCTCGGCATGCCCAGAGCGTACGGGGGATCGGAAGATTCCAAGGGGCCTCGCCATTCCGCCGACCCCGCTTTCGGGGGGGCTGTCGCCGAAGGCGACTGAGGGGGCGGGGCGCTAGAGCGGGGTCTTGAAGCCCAGTGCTCGGACCGCGCACCAGCCCGACCAGCCTTCGAAGACCGCGAAACCGCCTCCAAGGAAGCAGCCGATCGAGAGGCCGAGCGGGAGCGGGTCGGTGCCGCCGAGGGTCAGGATGAGGATGCCCGCGACCACCGTGGCCAGTCCGATCACCAGTCGGACCGCCTTGCCCTTCGCATCGATGTTGCACTGCATCGTCGGTTGCTCCTGATCCCCGGGCGGCGATCGGCTCGATCAGAACTCCGCGCTGCCCGGCGTGCGCGGGAACGGGATGACGTCGCGGACGTTGCCCATGCCGGTGGCGTAGGCGATGAGTCGTTCGAATCCGAGTCCGAAGCCCGCGTGCGGCACGGTGCCGTAGCGACGCAGGTCCCGGTACCACCAGTAGTCCTCCTTCGGGAGGTTCATCTCGGCGAGGCGGGCGTCGAGGACGTCGAGTCGCTCCTCGCGCTGACTGCCGCCGATGATCTCGCCGATGCCCGGCGCGAGCACGTCCATCGCGGCGACGGTGCGACCGTCGTCGTTCATCCGCATGTAGAAGGCCTTGATGTCCTTCGGGTAGTTCATCACCACCACCGGGCGACCCACGAGCTCCTCGACGAGGTATCGCTCGTGCTCGCTCTGGAGATCGCTTCCCCACGCGACGGGGAACTCGAAGGTCCGACCGTTCGCCGCGGCCTTCTCCAGCGCCGCGATCGCATCGGTGTAGTCCATCCGCTCGAACGAGCTGTTCACGAAGGATTCGAGTCGGGTGATGCAGGTCGGTTCGATGCGCTCCGCGAAGAAGGCGAGGTCGTCGCTGCGACGATCGAGGAGCGTGCGGAAGCAGTGCTTGAGCAGACCCTCCGCGAGGTCGGCGTCGTCGGCGAGATCCGCGAAGGCGATCTCCGGCTCGATCATCCAGAACTCGGCGAGGTGGCGGCTGGTGTTGGAGTTCTCGGCCCGGAAGGTCGGTCCGAAGGTGTAGACCTTCGAGAGGGCGAGGCACCAGCACTCGACCGCGAGCTGACCCGAGACCGTGAGGTGCGCCTCGCGGCCGAAGAAGTCCTCGGAGAAGTCGACCTTCCCCTCCTCGGTCCGCGGCAGGTTCTCCAGGTCCAGGGTCGAGACGCGGAACATCTCGCCCGCCCCCTCGCAGTCGTTGGCGGTGATGATCGGGGTGTGGATCCACTGGAATCCCAGCCCCTGGAAGAACTCGTGGACCGCCATCGCCAGGCAGTTCCGCACCCGGCCGACCGCGCCGAAGGTGTTGGTCCGCGGCCGGAGGTGGGCGACCTCCCGGAGGTACTCCCACGAGTGCTGCTTGGGGGAGATCGGGTAGGTGTCGGGATCCTCGACGAGCCCCAGGACCTCGATCCGGGTGGCCTTGACCTCGATCGACTGCCCCTTGCCCCGGCTCTCGACCACCTCGCCCTCGACCACGACCGAGGCCCCGCTGGTCAGGTGCAGGATCTCCGACTCGTAGTTCGCCAGATCCGAGGGGGCGACCACCTGCATCGAGGCGAAGCAGGACCCGTCGGAGATCTGGACGAAACTCAGGCCGGCCTTGGAGTCGCGGCGGGTCCGGACCCAGCCCTCGAGGCGGACGGCCTCGCCGACGCGGTCGGCAGCGGTGGCGAGGAGGTCGGCGATGCGGAGGGCGGGCGACGGCATGACGAATGGCTCCGGAGGCTCGGGAGGCAGGGCGGGAATCGAGGCGACCACGGAATCGCCGGGAGCCGGGAGGGTACCGCCGCAACCGGGATCACCGGCGTGCCAGATTGGCAGCGAGTCCCTCGTCCGGGGATGGAACGGGCACCTCGCCTCATGGGCCGAGCCTGCCCGAGCCTCGCTCCTCGCCCCGGAGAGCGGGATCGCCGGGCGACGAATGGACCCGCGGGGACGCCTCCTCGCCGGCTCGGAATCGGCACGGAACTTGTTCTCTGGGGCGTCTCGTCATGCGTTTCGCCCCAGACCATCCTGAGACCGCATCCAGCGGAGGCGGCCGTCCCCGGTTGAACCTGCTCTTTTCGAGCTCGTGGCGGGAGGGCGTCCCCACGGCCGAGCTGCCTCGGCTCCTCGATCCGATGGGCGTTCGCTGCCTTGAGGCCCGCTGTGGCCGGGACGCGGCTCGCATCGTCGAACGGGAGCAGGTCCACATCGCCCTGGTCGATCTGGAGATGCCGATGGAGGCATCCGGTGACCGCCGCCCGGCCGGGCATCAGGTCCTTCAACTGCTCCGGCGCGTGGACCCCGCCCCCCCGGTGGTGCTGGTCCGCCCGCCTCAGGCCAGTCGCCGCGAGAGCGCCCGGGGTCTCAACGACGCCCTTCGCGAGGGTGTCTTCGCGGTGCTCGACCGACCCCTCGGTCTGGAGCCCATGCTGGAAACCCTTCGCCGGGTGGTTCGCCGACACTACGCCGACCGCTGGCCGGCGGCCTGAACCACCCCGCTCGCATCGATCCCACTCGTCAACTGCTTCTTCAACCCCTCTTCATCCCACTGTTCGGAGTGAGACACATGAACGTTCGACCGCTCGGCGACAAGCTCATCGTCAAGCGCCAGGAGGCCGCGACCAAGACCGAGTCCGGAATCTTCCTGCCCGAGTCCGCCAAGGACAAGCCCAAGACCGGCACGATCATCGCGCTGGGCAGCGGCAACCTCAACAAGGACACCGGCGAGTACCTGCCCTTCACTGTGAAGAAGGGCGAGACCGTCATCTTCAGCTCCTATGCCGGCACCGAGATCAAGATCGACGGCCAGGAGTACCTGATCATGACCGAGGACGACATCCTCGGCATCGTCGACTGATCCCTTCGGGAGTCTCCTCGTGCAGGTCGATGCCCTTCGCGCCGCACTGGCGCGACTCGACGGACACCGAGCCGTTCGCTTCGTGTTCACGGCCGGACAGGCCCTCGTGGTCGAGAAGGCGCTGGTGATTCCCGTCGAGGAGGACGGACTGCTGAAGCTCACCGACGGTGACCGCGAGGTCATCATCGACGCGGATGCGGTCGCCTGGCTCGAGATCGATCTTCCGAAGGCTCCCTGACCCGTCCCGCGGTCCCACCAGGGACGGCGTCCACTCGAATCCCGGGTCGTTCCGCGACCCCAAGTCCGCATGGGCCCCTTTCACGGCCCTCATCCGAAGGAAACAGCACCATGGCTGCCAAGCAGATCGCCTACGACAACGACGCCCGCGAGCGGATTCTCCGCGGCGTCCAGAAGCTCGCCAAGGCCGTGAAGGTCACCCTCGGTCCCTCGGGCCGCGTCGTGGTCCTCGAGAAGTCCTTCGGCGCCCCGACCGTCACCAAGGACGGCGTGAGCGTCGCCAAGGAGATCGAACTCGCCGACGCCTACGAGAACATGGGCGCCCAGATGGTCAAGGAAGTCGCCAGCAAGTCCAGCAAGGACGCGGGTGACGGCACCACCACCGCGACCGTCTACGCCGAGGCCATCTTCCAGGAGGGCCTCAAGAACATCACCGCCGGCGCCAACGCCAATGCGGTGAAGCGGGGCATCGACAAGGCCGTCTCGGCCGTCGTCTCCGAGCTTCACAAGATGTCCAAGCCCGTCTCCGACTCGACCGAGATCGCCCAGGTCGG
>JAUIHC010000298.1 GCA_030432455.1 Phycisphaerae bacterium
CGGCGACGACTTCGGGTTCGGCGACGACCTCGGGCTCGGCGACGACCTCGGGCTCGGCGACGACTTCGGGCTCGGCGACGACTTCGGGCTCGGCGACGACCGCGGGTTCCGGCGCGAGGATGGCATCGATCTCCTCGGCCGTGGCGGCCCGGATCTCGCTTCCTCGAACGTAGAGCGTCGCCTCGACCGGCGGCTCGACGAGGAGCCACTCGCGACCCCGGGACTCGAACCGATCGACGACCACGAGCGATTCGCCGCCCACGAGTTCGAGCATCGTCTGGTACGAACGCACCGGATTCGGCCGGCCGTCGTCATCGGTGAACTTCAGGTTCGGCGTCCGAAGTTCGGTGGGCTGGAGAATGCGGGCGGCGTCGCCGTCGAGTTCGACCGCGTCGTTCAGTTCGAGCAGACCGCGGACCTCACCGGCTCCGGCCTGCACCGCCACCCGGGCGGAGAGGTCCTCGAATCCGATGACCAGCACCGCGGCGCCGGACGGGAGCGTGGCCGTCGCGTAGGCGCCGCTGGTGCCATAGGGGCGAGCGAGGGCCTGCACACCGTCCTTGATGATGATGAACCAGTCGCCTTCGGGTGCCGGCTCCGCGTCGTCCGGGAGGGGATCGAGCGGTCGAGCGAGGATCACGCCGCCTCCGGGAGCCTCCAGTTCGGCGGGGGCCTCCTCCTCCACGGCCTCCTCCATGGCTGCCGCACGCTCGACCAGTCGGGCCGCCTCGGCTTCGACGATCCGCTCGGCACGCTCCTGCTCCACGAGGTCCTGGATGGAGAGCACGTCGGTGGCCGGAGGGCGTTCCTCCTCGGCGGCAGGGCGGACATCCGCCGGGTCCACCCAGAGGACGACACCGTCCGGGGGGGCCACCAAGGCCCACGGCTCACCATCGACCTCGAACCGATCGGTCAGGAGCACCCGCGTCCCCGGGCCGACCCGGAGCAGGCATCGCCAGGCTCGATCGATCTCGAATCTGCCGTCGGGACCGACCGCACGCAGGTTCGGGGCGAAGATCGGGGTCGAGGTCTGGACCACGGCGATGTCGCCATCGACCAGTGTGGAGGTGCCGAGGGGCATGAGACCCCGAACCTCCGCCACCGACGGCCCGACGAGATGGACTCTCGCCCAGTCGCCCTCGGTCGCGGGAGACTCCAGAAGCAGGAGTTCCCCTCGACCGAGCCGGAGCACGGGGTATTGCGCAATGTCCGGTCCGGCGGAGCGCAACTCCACCGTCGAGGCGCGGGTGATGAACCAGATACCGGCAGCTTCCGTCCGAGCGTCGTCCGCGAACGCCGCAGGAAGCGACGAGGCGAGGATCCCGAGAAGCACGCCGGCCCGGCCGATCCGACGATCGGTGAGGTCGTAGTGCATGGAGCAAGTCTACCAATGCCCGTCGAGCGGGTGACATGGGCGGGGGCCGGTCCCGGTAGGATCACCGGCCATGAGGCCCGAGAGTCCACACCATCGTCGACCGCGACGGGCCGCCGCCGTCCCGGCATCGATCCTCCTGCTCGCGACCCTCGTGGCCGCCGGGTGCCGCTCCCCGCTCGATCGGGATCCTGCCGCGGATCTCCGGGCGACCGTTCGGGCCGCGGTGGATCGGGAGTTGGAGGCGCTTCCCGCCGACGAGGCTCCCGTCACGACCCGGGCCCCGGCGATCGATCTCTCCACGGACCTCGACAGCCGGCTCGACGCCCTCGCCGAGATCGGCCCCCAGGTGGCCGACGCAGGTGCCTCGCTCGACCTCGGGGACGGCCTCGATGGTCGTCCCCGCGAGGTCGTGACCATCGGACTCGACGAGGCGATCCGCCGCGCCGTCGTCCACAACCTCGGCGTGCAGCGGACGCGGGTCGATCAGGCGGTGACCGCCGCCGAAGTCACCCGGTCCGAGGCCGCCTTCGACGCGGTGGTCGGGGCCGGTGCGAACTTCGCCCGCATCGACGAGCCGGGCAACGACATCCTGCTCACCACGCCGATCGGGCCGCCGCTGGTCATCGATCAGGGGCAGGATGTCTCGCAGTGGGGCTTCACGACCGATCTCACGAAGCGGCTCACCTCCGGCGGTTCGGTCCGCCTCGCCGCCGAGACCGAGCGGCAGCGGATCTTCAACACGCCTCAGCAGTTTCTCTACGACCCGGCCTGGCAGTCGGCGGTCACCCTCGGGCTCGCCCAGCCGCTGCTCCGCGGGTTCGGCGAGGAGGTGAACACCGCGCAGATCCGGCTCGCCGAGAACGCCGACCGTCGGTCGCAGATCGGGGTCCGGTCGCGACTGCTCGATCTCGTCGTCGAGGTCGAGAACGCCTATTGGAATCTCGCCTTCACCCGGCAGCAGGTCGTGGTGGCCCGGTGGCTCGTCGCCGAGGGCGAGCGGATCCGCGACATCCTCGCGAACCGTCGCGGGTTCGACACCACGCTCGCCCAGTACGCCGACGCGGTCGCCACCGTCGAGAGCCGCAAGACCCGGCTCATCCAGGCGCTCCGCGATGTCGGCCGCGCCGCCGACGCCCTCAAGGCGGTCGTCAACGACCCCGATTTCCCCGTCGGCGGCGAACAGGATCTGGTGCCGACCGACGAGCTCGTCGAGTCGCCCTACACCTTCGATCTCCGCGACGAGATCGCGACCGCGATGTCGAACTCGCCGGTCATCGACGCCGCCATCGTCGGGATCGAGGACGCCTCGATCCGCGAGATCGTGGCTCGCAACGGACGGCTCCCCGCCCTCGACCTGCGGGCGGAGTTCGCGTGGCTCGGGCTCGCCGAGGAGTTCGGGTCGAGCGTCTCCGCGATCGACGGCGACTTCGTGGACTACATCGTCGGCATGCAGTTCAGCCAGCCGATCGGGAACCGTGCCGCGGAGAGCGTGCTCGTCCAGGCCCGCCTCCGCCGATCCGCGGCGGTGATCGACTACCGCCGCGCGGTGCAGCGGGCGGTGCTCGATGTGAAGAACGCGGTCCGCGACATCGACGCCGGATTCCAGCTCGTCGCCCAGGCCCGCAACTTCCGGCTTGCCCAGGCCGAGAACCTTCGAGCGCTCGAGGCGCTCCGCGAGACCCTCGCCGCCCTCACGCCGGAGTTCCTGAACCTGCTCTTCCAGCGTCAGGAGCGGCTCGGCGAGGCGCAGCTCCAGGAGTTCGGGGCGAGCGTCACCTACAACATCGCGATCGCCCAGCTCGAACGCTCGACCGGCACCGGTCTGGAGAAGCGGGGGATCGACGTCGTGGTGGTCGCACCGGATCGGACGCCCGATCCGGGCCTCGTCTCCGACGGCCGATTCGACTCCGCCACGGCCGGGGAGTGATGCTCCGATGGATCCGCTGCTGAAGGGTGCCGTGATCCGGTCGGGCGACGATCCCGCGGCGATGGCCGACGCCGTCGTGCGGCTGAGGGCGGGGCGACTCGTCGCCATCCCGACCGAGACGGTCTACGGCCTCGCCGCGCCGACCTTCGATGCCGGGGCGGTCGCCCGCATCTACGAGTTCAAGGGACGGCCGTCCGACAACCCGCTCATCGCCCACGTCGCCGACTTCGCCATGGCGCGATCGCTCGTCGCGGTCTGGCCCGAGGAGGCGACGCGGCTGGCCGAGCGCTGCTGGCCGGGACCGCTCACCCTCGTGCTTCCGAAGGCCGGGCATGTTCCCGACATCGCCACCGGCGACCGCGACTCGATCGGAATCCGGATGCCGGCCCATCGGGTCGGGCTCGAACTCCTCCGCCGGTTCGGGGCGCCGCTCTCGGCCCCGAGCGCGAACCGCAGCGGGTCGATCTCGCCGACCGAGGCACGGCATGTGCGGGCGGACTTCATCGATCGTGATCTGGTGATCCTCGACGGCGGCCCGTGCCAGGTCGGGCTTGAATCGACGGTGCTCGACCTGCGACCGGTGCTCGACGGCGGAACGCCGGTGGTGCTGCGACCGGGCGCGGTGTCGGCGGCGCGGATCGCCGAGATCCTCGGTCTTGCGCCGGGGTCGGTCGAGACTCCGACGATCGAGACGCAGCACGACGCCCCGGGCACGCGGTCGAGTCACTACGCCCCGAGCACCCCGGTCAGGCGGTGTCGCATCGACGAGGCGGGCGGGGAGGCGGTCGCGGTCATCGTGATCGGTACCACGCGCCGGGACACGGCTTCGCGACCCGATGCCCGCTGGCGACTCGAACTTCCCGACGACCCTGAACTCGCAGGCGGGCTTCTCTACGCAGCCTTGCACGCCGCGGATCTCTGCGGGGCGGAACGCATCGACCTCGTCGGCCCCCCGTCGGACATGCGGTGGCAGGCCTTGGAAGATCGAATCACCAGAGCCGCCACCCCCCGAGAACCGTGAAGGTTCCGGCAAGAGACTCGATCCGCGACAAGTCTGCGGCGCCCCGAACGAGACACGCACGATCGAATCACGGAACCCCCGCTCGATCGGAGGAGCGATCTCCGATAAGAAGACGACGCGGACGCGGTCGATGGCTTCTGCGGTGAAACAGGAGATTCGATGGCTCGGGCGTGGGGAGTGGCGGGTACCGTCCGAGAG
>JAUIHC010000299.1 GCA_030432455.1 Phycisphaerae bacterium
CCGGTCAGTCGGCGGTCCATCCGCCAGGCGAGCCGGGATCGATCTTCCGAAGTTCGTCGCGGAGGTAGTTGAGGACCTGCCGCTCGGAGTCGAACGTGCCCACTTTCCGGGCGATGCGTTCGCAATGGTCGATGGTCACCGCCCGGATCACCGTCTTGATGAGCGGAATCTGGGTCGGGACCATGGAGAGTGTACGCAGACCGAGACCCAGCAGCAACATCGTGTAGATCGGCTCGCCGGCGAGCTCACCGCAGAGGGAAACCTCGATCTCCCGCCGACGGGCGGCCCGGACCACGTTCTTGACCAGCTGAATGACCGCCGGGCTCGCCCCGGTGTAGAGGTTGGCGACCCGCTCGTTGCCCCGATCCACCGCCAGCGTGTACTGGATCAGGTCGTTGGTGCCGATCGAGAAGAAATCGACCTCGCTGGAGAACGCCCGGGCCATCAGGGCGGCCGAGGGCACCTCGACCATCATCCCGATCGAGACGTCACGGCCCCGCTCCACGCCCTCCTCGTCGAGCTCCTCCGCCACATCCGCCAGCAGCATCTTGGCCTGGCGGATCTCCATGACGGTCGAGACCAGCGGGAACATGACCTTGACCGGGCCGGCCGCCGCGGCCCGGAGAATGGCTCGGAGCTGGGTCTTGAACTCGGGCAGGTGAAGCAGCGAGTAGCGGATCGACCGGCACCCGAGGAAGGGGTTCCGCTCGGGTTCCTCGGCCTGCGTCTGCGTGTACTTGTCGGCTCCGAGGTCCTGGGTCCGGATGGTCAGCGGGCGGCCTCCGAGGTGGGAGATCGCGGTGCGATACGCCTGGTAGTGGTCGTCCTCGCTGGGCTCGTGTCCGCTGGTCAGGTAGAGGAACTCGGTGCGGTAGAGCCCGACGCCGGCGCCGCCGTTGTCGAGGACCGAGGGGATCTCGTCGGGAAACTCGATGTTTCCGAGGAGCGAGATCGACGAGCCATCCACGGTGATCGCCTCGAGACCGGCCGAACGGCGGAGTTCGGCCCGGTAGCTCGTGACCCGCGTCTGCCTCGCCCGGTAGTCGGCGAGGATCTCATCGGTCGGATCGAGGATCACCGTGCCGCCGTCGCCGTCCACGATCACCAGATCGCCGTTCTCGGCGATCCGGCTGATTCGCTGGCAACCCACGACCGCGGGGATGTCCACCGCCTTGGCGACGATCGAGACGTGACTCGTCCGTCCGCCGAGGTCGGTGGCGAAGCCGAGCACCTTCGTGCGGTCCATGCCCGCGGTCTGGCTCGGCGTGAGTTCGTGGGCGACGATGATCACCGGCTCCTCGAGCGTGGCGAGGCGGCTGGTGTTCTCCCCCATGAGGCGATCGAGCACGCGACGATCGAGATCGATGATGTCCGCGGTCTTCTGGGCGAAGACCTCGTTGCCCATCGCGGCGAAGCGGTCGGCGACGGCCCGGAACTCGTCGGCCACCGCCCATTCGGCGACCACCAGATCGGTCTCGATCCGGGTACGGATCGGCTTGCGGAGCGAGGGGTCGCGGAGCAGGCCGACGTGGAACTCGAAGATCTTGGCGGGCTCCGCCCCGAGTTGGACCCGGGTCCGGTCGCGAAGGGCCTCCAGATCGGCGATCGCCTCCTCGAAGGCGGTCTCCATCCGTTCGATCTCGCGATCGACCTCGCCCGACTCGATCCGTCGATGCGGCACCCGCTGCTCCGCCTCGCCGAGACGGAACACGCGTCCGATCACGATGCCGGACGAAACGGGAATGCCGCGAATGGTCTCCATCGGGAGGCCGGGATCCTGGTCGATCGAGAGGTCGTCACCCATCCCGGATCACGGGCTGGACGCGTCCTCGGGGTGAGGGCGGGACCACCTCGAAACCCGGTGGACGTCACGGTGGCGACGCGATGAGGGCCGCGTCGGGCGGACGGAACATCCTACCACGAGCCGGCCCACTCCCAACGAGGCGGAGCCGTGGGCGAGGCGACTCGAAACAGGCCGCCGCCGGGGGTCCGAGGCCCCCGGCGGCGGTGTGTCTGCGTGACGCGAGGCGGTCGGGGAGGGGCCGGATCAGTCGTCCTTGACCTCGAACTCGGCGTCGATGACGTCGTCGTCCTTGGAGCCGCCTTCCGGAGCGGCGCCACCCTCGGCCTGCTGGTTCGCGGTCGACTCGTAGACCGCCTTGCCGAGCTCGGCCGCCACCTTTTCGAGATTCGCCTGAGCGGCGTCGATCGCGGACTTGTCGTCGCCCTTGATCTTGTCCTCGAGGTTGGAGACGGCCGCCTCGATCTCGGATCGCACCTCGGCGGAGACCTTGTCGCCGTGCTCTTCGAGGCTCTGGCGGGTTCCGTAGGCGATCTGCTCCGCCCGGTTGCGGACCTCGACGAGCTCCCGCTTGGCCTTGTCCTCGTCGGCGTGAGCCTCGGCATCGCGCTTCATCCGCTCGATCTCGTCCTCGGAGAGGCCGCTCGAGCCCTTGATCTCGATGTTGTGGCTCTTGCCGGTCGCCTTGTCGGTGGCCGACACGTTGAGGATGCCGTTGGCATCGATCGAGAACTCGACCTCGATCTGCGGGGTGCCGCGGGGAGCGGGCGGGATGCCGGTCAGGTCGAACTGGCCGAGCGTCCGGTTGTCCTTGGCGAAGTCTCGCTCGCCCTGAAGGACGTGGATCGTGACCGACCCCTGGTTGTCGCTCGCGGTGGAGAAGGTCTCCTTCCGCGAGGTCGGGATCGTGGTGTTCCGCTCGATGAGCTTGGTCATCACGCCGCCCAGGGTCTCGACGCCGAGGGAGAGCGGGGTGACGTCGAGGAGCAGCACGTCCTTGACGTCGCCCTGGAGCACGCCGCCCTGGATCGCGGCGCCGACCGCGACGACCTCGTCCGGGTTGATGGAGCGATCGAGTTCCTTGGTCTCGAAGATCTCCTTCGCGATCTCCTGGACCTTCGGAATGCGGGTCGAGCCGCCGACCATGACGACCTCGGCGATCTCGGAGGGCTTGATCTTCGCGTCGAGCAGGGCTCGCTCGCACGGCTTCTTCAGGCGGATGAAGAGGTCGTTGCAGATCGACTCGAAGGTCGCGCGGGTGACGGTCACCTGAAGGTGCTTCGGGCCGCTCTGATCGGCGGTGATGAACGGCAGGTTGACCTGCGTCTCCATCTGCTGCGAGAGCTCGATCTTCGCCTTCTCGGCGGCTTCCTTGAGCCGCTGCAGGGCCATCGAGTCGGTGCGGATGTCGATGCCTTCGGCCTTGCGGAACTCGTCGGCGACGTGGTCGATGATCCGCTGGTCGAAGTCGTCACCGCCGAGGTGGCCGTCGCCGTTGCTGGCGAGGACCTCGAAGACGCCGTCGCCGACGTCGAGGATCGAGACGTCGAACGTGCCGCCGCCGAGGTCGAAGACCGCGATGCGGGCGTTCTTCTTCTTCTCGAGACCGTACGCGAGGGCGGCCGCGGTGGGCTCGTTGATGATCCGCTCGACCTTGAGGCCCGCGATCTCGCCGGCGTCCTTGGTCGCCTGCCGCTGCGCGTCGTTGAAGTACGCGGGGACGGTGATCACCGCCCGCTCCACGGTCTCGCCGAGGTAGTCCTCGGCGGTCTTCTTGAGATCGCGGAGGATCATCGCCGAGACCTCCGGCGGGCTGTAGTCCTTGTCGCGGACGCGGACCTTCACCAGATCCTCGCCGCCGCCGATCACCTCGTAGGGGACGAGCTTCTCCTCGTTCTCCACCTCGCTGTGGCGGCGACCCATGAATCGCTTGATCGAGAAGATCGTGTTCCTGGGGTTGGTCACCTGCTGGTGACGGGCGGGCTGGCCGACGAGCCGGTCGCCCTTTTCGGTGAACCCGACCACCGAGGGGGTGGTCCGGTTCCCGGTCGAGTTGATGATGACGGTGGGGCGATCCCCCTCCATGACCGCGACCACGGAGTTGGTGGTTCCGAGGTCGATTCCGATGATCTTGCCGGTGTTCGATGCCATGTTGAAGTGCCTTTCCGACCGCGGTCGATCTTGAGCGGCGACGCCGCCTCCGGTCGATCCGGGGTCTGTCCTGCTCGGGTCGGGGTGGCCCGCGACGCGAACGGCTCGGGGTCGCAACCGGGATGCCAGAACGAGGATGGCTCCGATCGACCGTGTTCCGCCCCCTCCGACCCTGGAGTCCTGCCGAATTGGCACCAGCCGCGAACAAGACCCGACGCTCGCGACCGGCCGTCTCGGCTCGAGCCTCCACCATCGGACTCGTGCAGCTGGTGCTGGCGGGAGCGGCCTGGTTGCTCGCGATCGGGCGACTGGCCGCCCCTCGCCTGTCGATGGTCCGAATCGAGTGGCAGCCGCTCGCCTGGGTACCCGACTGGGCCTGGTTGATCGCCGTGGGTGTCTCGGGGATCGCGGGGGCGCTGCTGGCGATCGGGGCGCCGTCGCGGCGGGGAATCCGGGCGATCGTCTGCCTCGCCGCGATCATCGGCCCGGCGTCCGGGGTGCTTCGGCATGACTTCGGCTGGAGCGGAGCGG
>JAUIHC010000300.1 GCA_030432455.1 Phycisphaerae bacterium
CTCGCGTACACCACGATCGAGCATCGCACCGATCTCGACCCGACGCTCGCCGAGGCGACCGGCGACTGGTTGTTCGGATGCGATGTGTGTCAGGAGGTCTGTCCGCACGGGCAGCGACCCAAGCGAGGGGCCGCGGCCACGACGCGGCCCGAGCTCGCGCCGCGGCACGACGGGTTCGAGCTGCTGGAGGTGCTCGGCTGGACGGAGTCGCAGGCGTTCGAGCGACTCGCGGGCACCGCGGCGCGTCGCGCCACGCTGGTCATGTGGAAGCGGAACGCGATCGTGTGTGCGGCCAACCTGCTTCGCGACCGTCCGGACGCGCCGGATGCCGGGGCGGTGCGGGCGAGGATCGCGGAGATCGCCCGCGACCCCGCCGAGGACGAGGTCGTCCGTCGGACGGCCGCGTGGTTCCTCCTGCGGGCCGACCGGAATGCACAGGACGCCGAGCCCGGCGAGGGCACGGCGTCCTGAACGATCGGCGTGGGATCGGGCTCGGAGGTCAGAAGCCGCCGGGCAGACCCTGTGGCTGGGCCGCCGACATCGACTCCTCGATCGCGGCCATCGCGGCGTCGAGCGAGTCGAACTCGCCCGCCTCGACCCGGGCGGCCAGATCCTCGACCGCGGTGCGGAGCGGCGCGAGCATCTGCTCCATCATCGGGCCCATCATCTGAACCATCATCTTCACATTGGGGTCGGACTCGACCGTCGCATCGAGATCGATCACCCAGCCCTCGGGCGTCTTCACGAGGGTGAGCGACTGCGATCCGTCGCTCGACTTCAGGGTCGCGGTGTCGCCTTCCGACGACGCGACGGTGAAGGTGGTCTCCATCGACGCCATCGGGCCGCCCCCGGCGAGCAGGTCGTCCTCGGCGAACGCCGCCATGACGGCCTGTTCTCCGAACTGGGCGGACAGCGCCTCGACCAGCGGCACGGTGAGCCCGGCGGACATGAGCAGGTTCTCGACCGCCTTGCCCCCGGGGGTCGTGGCCCGGAGCGAGGACTTCAGGCGGTTGAACGCCGCGGGCGAGAACGCCATCGAGTCGTCGCTGAGGAAGTTCGCGGCCTCGGAGGGCGAGCTGAAACCGCCGCCACCACTGGAGACGGTCGAACCGCCGCCCCCGGCGAACGACGGCGTTCCGCCGCCGGCCGGCGTCGGCGGCTTCGCCATCGCCTCACCCTTCACCCCGCTGATCGCCCGCTCGATCGTCGCGCGGGTCAGGCTCGCACCGGCGTCATCGCCCTGGATGTTGCCGAGCGTGGACAGGGCCTCGGTGAAGGCGGCTTCGGCCGCTTCGAGCGAGGTCTTGCGGGCTTCGAAGGCGGCCTCGGCCGCTTGCGAGGCGGAGGCGGCGTCGGTCAGCACGCCGCCCGCGGCGAGGCGGGCGAAGAGGTCGGCCCGTCGGCCCTGCACGGTGGCGATCTCCCACTGGGCGCGACCGGCGCCGAACTGGGCGTTCGCGATCGAACGCCATCCGGCGGCGGCATCCTCGCGGGATCCGCCGCGGGTGAGGGGGCGGGCGGCCGAGGCGGCCGCCTCGAAGTCGGCGATCGAGGCTTCGAGCCGCGGGAGGATCTCGCTGTTCTCGAGCGCCTCGACCCGGGCGAGCCGTTCGGCGGCGGCGGTCGCGAGCTCGTCCACGAGGTCCCGGACCTCGGCGGCGAACGATCGGGCCTCATCGACCCGGTTCTCCGCGGCGCGGCGAGCTTCGCGGGCGGCGTCGATGACCTGCGACTGACCTTCCCGGCGAGCGTCGGCCAGCGTCATGGTCGGCGCGAGCGTCTGGATCGAGATCTCGCTGAGGGCCGCGGCGATCCGGGCCTTGTGGGCCTCGCCGCGGAAGTACGAGGCGTCGATGACGTAGTCCTGAGCGGCGATCGGATCCCGATCGGCGGCTTCCTGAGCCGACTCGTTCGCGGTCTCGTCGTACTCCAGGGCGACGGCCAGAAGCTCGTCCCGCTCCGAGGCGGCGAGTTCGGTCTGGTTCCGCAGCTCCTCGAGCTCCGCATCGGCGGCGTTGAACGCCTCGCGAGCCCGGGCGAGCTGGGTCTCCAGCACGATCGTGGTGTCACCGATGTCGAGCCCGTCGGCATCATCGGCGGCGGCGGCCAGCCGATCCGCGTCGGCGGCCAGCGATCGGACGAGGTCGCGAAGGGCGGCGGCCTGCGACTCGGCCCGCATGGCCTCGTCGTACTCCAGGGTCGCGGCGGTCGAGCGGATGCCGGCGGCGAGGATCGCGGCGGCCTGCTCGTTGCCGTCGCGGCCCGCGGACTGGGCCCGCCCGGCGAGCTGGCGGAGCGATTCGGCGGTGTCGTCGGTCGCGCCGGGCTGCTCCCGGACGACGGGACGGTCGCGAAGGGTCCGTCGGTACTGCTCCGCGACGGCGGCCAGCGGATCCTCGGTGGTCGAGGTGTCTCCGCAGCCGGCGACGATGGTCGCCGCCGAGAGCGCGAGCAGGGTGGTGATGAAGCGCGGCCGTGCCTGCATGGTCACATGCTCTCCAGTTCTTCACGCCGATCGAGGGTCGGTGCGGAACCGTGATCCCGCACCGCCGGGCTGGCGGGCCCGGGGCGAATCGCGAAGTGTACCGGGACGGGGCGGCTCTGCACGCCCCGGATGGTCAGCGATCCCGGCGGCCGTCCTCGGTGGAGCCGAGGTCCTCCGACCCCGGATCCGGAAGGTCCGGAGGGGCGAGCACGGGGGCCTCGAAGTCGATCGGATAGTTCGGGCGAGGGCGGTACATCGACCCGATCCACCGCAGCGAGTCGCGGAGCAGCCGCTGGTTGCTGGGCGTGAACGCCGGTCTCCAGCCCTTGACATCGGGGTGGGGGAATCGGGCCTCGTTCCGAGGCAGGGCGTACTGGATGAGCAGCGATCGGCCCGGGTCGTCGAAGTCGATGAGGGGCAGGTCGAGTTCGTTCCAGCGCTCCAGGATGAGGAGGTTGGTGTAGCGGACCCGCTCGCTCTTGGAGCCCCGCCGGTGCAGGAAGAACCGACCGCCGTCGAGCCCGCCGTGGCACTGGCTGGTGGCGCAGTTGGGAATCAGCCAGGCGTCGTGCACCTTCTGGCGGAACAGGTTGAGGGCCGGGGGCTCGCTCTGCACCTCGATCCGGGCGTAGAGGTCGCGGGCCTTGAGCTTGAACATGAGATCGACGAGCTCGAGCGGATCGGCCCGGAAGAGGCGGGTGCGGCCCGCGCTGTCGGCGGGGATCCGCTTGTCGGCCCCGTACCTCTCCAGAAGCTCGCGGATGGTGTCGGGGGAGACGTGGATCCGGGTGGGCGGGTCGCGGAAGTCGATCTCGTAGACCCGGATGATGTTGACGTCCTCGGAGGCGAGGAGCTCCTTGGGAAGCATGTCCCGGAGATCGACCGGACCGGTGTCGTCGTCGAGATCCGGACGCTCGATGGACCGACCGGCCGGGAGCGTCCCGCGCTCCATGGCGATCTGCGCCTCGACGATCCGGAGCAGTTCGACCGCCTCGGGCAACTGCGAACCCGCGACGATCTCCCGGAGTTCGGTCCGGGCGAGTTCGTACGCCTCCTCGTCGAAGAGCCAGCTCGCGAGCTCGAACCGGCGCAGCCACGCGTCCGGCTCCATGAGCTCCTTGAAGCGTCGGTACTTCTGCTCGAGCGTGAGATCCAGGCGGCACCGGACGACGCTCTCCCGGGGCAGTCGGCTGAGAACGCCCTTGATCCGCATCACGACCTCGTCCCAGCCGTCGGAGACCAGATCACCCGTCATGACCGTGCCGTCCCGGAGTTCCACCATGCCGGGACGCGGTTCCTCGACCTCGAGCAGCCGCACGATCCGGATGAGTCTCCCCTTGGGGAAGGTCCGAATCTCGCCGGTCCTGGTCCGGATCGCGATCAGGTCGTGATCCTCCTCGACCACCTCGCCGCCGATCTCCTCGTAGCGATCAACCCAGAGGTGCACCCGCTCGGGGGCATCGGATGCCGTGACGGTCGTCGTCCCGATCGGGGGCGTCCCCGGATCCGGGTCGGCGGGTGGAGCAGGGGAGGCGGGGGGGGACGACGGGCCATCGTCGATCGCGGCGGACCCGAGCAGCACTGCAAGCATCGCCGCCCCGACGAGCGGGCGGAGGGATCGTGAAGCGTGGGCGAACCGTCCGTCGATCATGGAAACAGTCTACGACCAGCCCCCACCCCCCGTTCCATCAACTACTACTACCACGGTCACCTCGACCACCTCACTCGGAGATCACCCATGAAGCTCGGCGTCATGGCCGCCCTCTTCGCCGGCCGCACCCTCGAAGACACCCTCGCGTACTGCGCCGAAAGCGGACTCGACGCGATCGAACTCCCCGTCGGCTCGTATCCGGGAGCGCCGTTCTTCGATCCCGCGAAGGTCCTCGCCTCGGCGAAGGAGCAGGCTCGGATCAAGGATCTGGTGAAGGACCACGGACTGGAGATCTCCGGCCTCGCGGTCCACGGCAATCCCGTCCATCCGGTGGCGAAGCA
>JAUIHC010000301.1 GCA_030432455.1 Phycisphaerae bacterium
CCGAAGGGCGGCTTCCGGATCGACGCGCGCGAGGGTCTTCTCCGGGGCGGGATCAGCGGGCCGGCGTTCGACGAGGCGTCGCCTGCGGACAGCCTCATCTTGTCGTTGATCGGCTGGGAGAACCCCGACCACCGCATGCCGCCGAAGCACCGGCTCGCCGACGAGGACATCGCCGTCCTCACCGAGTGGGTGCTGCACGGCGCGACCTGGGCCGACGGCGTCGGCGCCGATCTTCCCGCCGATGCGTTCGAGACCGAGATCCCGGATGGCGGCGACTGGTGGGCGTGGCAACCGCTGGTCCGACCGGAGGTGCCGAGCGTCGAGGACTCGGACTGGGTCCGCACGCCGGTGGACGCTTTCGTCCTCGCGAAGCTCGAGGACGCCGGCATCGAACCCGCCCCCGCCGCGGACCGACGCACGCTCATCAAGCGGGTCGCCTACGACCTGACCGGCCTCCCGCCGACCCCCGAAGACGTCGAGGCGTTCGTCGCCGACCCCCGGCCCGACGCGTACGAGCGGATGATCGACGGCTACCTCGACTCGCCGCAGCACGGCGTGAAGTGGGCCCGGCACTGGCTCGACGCCGTTCGGTACGCCGACACCGATGGCTACGAACGCGACCGCATCAAGCCCGAGGCCTGGCGATACCGCGACTGGGTGGTCGAGGCGATCAACGCCGACAAGCCGTGGAACCGGTTCCTCGTCGAACAACTCGCGGGCGATGAACTGCCCGACCGCGACCTCTCGACGCTCACCGCCACCGGCTTCTACCGCCTCGGCATCTGGGACGACGAACCAACCGACGTCGAACTCGCGAAGAACGACGACCTCGACTCGATCATCGATGTCGTCGGTCGCGGCATGATGGGCATGTCGATCGCCTGCGCCCGATGTCACGAGCACAAGAAGGATCCGCTGCCGCAGGGCGACTACTACCGGCTCGCCGCGATCTTCCGCGATCTCAAGCCCTACAAGGAGCGGATGGGCAACTCGATCGACGCCCAGAACATCACCCGCATGGTGCCCACCCACTTCGGCACCGGCGAAGCCGAGCATGCGACTCGTCTCGCGGCCTTCGAGGCGTCTCGTGCCGAAGTCATCGAGCGTCTTCGTGGCGTCGTCGCGAGCCTTGGCGATCAGGACGACGCTCCGGCCGCGAACGACCCGATCGACGCCGGACTCCTCGCCCACTACCCGATGGACGAGTCGGCCAACGGCGTGCTCGCCGATGCGACCGGCCGCCATCCCGGCAAGGTCGTCGATGCTCGACACGACCGCGTCGCCCGCGACGGCGAGGGCCGCGCCCTCGGGTTCGACGGCGGAGACGACCGGGCCACCATTCCGAACATCACGACGCCGTCCTTCACGATCTCGGCGTGGTTCCGCACCACCGCCCAGTGCCCCGGCTCGGCCGACGATCCTCGCTGGTTCCGCGGCGCGGGCATCGTGGACGGCGAGGTCCCCGGCATCGTGGACGATCTCGGCATCTCGATGGTCGGCCCCGGCATCGTGGCCGCGGGCGTCGGCAACCCCGAGACCTTCGTGCACTCGCCCGCCGGCTTCAACGATGGCGCGTGGCACCATGTCGCCTTCACCCGCGACGCCTCGGACGGCACGGTGCGCCTGTTCGTGGACGGCCGCGAGGTCTCGTCCGCGAAGGGCGGCACCCAACCCCTCCGCACCCCGAAGGACCTCGTCATCGGCCGCATGCAGCCCGGGTACGGCGGTTTCAACGGCGAGATCGACGATGTGCGGCTCCACGATCGGCCACTCGCCGCTCCCGAAGTCCTCTCTCTTGCGACGGACCTTCGACTGGACGACGCGATCGTCGAGACGATCCGCACCGTCCGCAGCGACGACCTCGCCACCGCGTTCGCCGCCGATCGTGATCGTCTCCTCGCGATGCAGCCGCCGCAGGCCGAGACGACGCTCGTCCTCTGCGCTCGGTCCTGGGGAACCACGCCGCCCGACACGCACATCCTGATCCGCGGCGACGCCCACAGCCCCGGACGGCAGGTGCAGCCCGGCGTGCCTCAGGTGCTCGGCGGTCTGAACTTCGAGCCGTCGCCGCCCGGGCACGGCGAGTCGAGCGGCCTGCGACTCGCCTTCGCGGACTGGCTGGTCGCCCCGGACAACCGCGTCACCTGGCGGGTCACCGCGAACCGACTCTGGCAGCACCTCTTCGGCCGCGGCATCGTGCGGTCGAGCGACGACTTCGGAACGCTCGGCTCACGGCCGACGCATCCGGACCTGCTCGACTGGCTCGCGACCGAGTTCGAGCGGCAGGGGTCGTCCCGCAAGGCGATGGCGAAACTGCTGCTCACGTCGAACACGTATCGCATGTCGAGCGCGTACGACGACGCCTCGTGGAACGCCGATCCGCTGAACGATCTCATGTGGCGGCACGACCTGCGTCGCCTGACCGCCGAGGAGATCCGCGACTCGGTCCTTGCGGTGAGCGGTCAGCTCAATCCCGAACTTGGCGGCAAGGGCGTCTACCCGCCGCTGCCCAAGGCGGTGCTGGAGACCGCGTCGCGGCCGGAGGAAGCCTGGGGGACGGCCACCGATGCGCAGGCCGGCCGCCGCAGTCTCTACGTGTTCCTGAAGCGTTCGCTCCGGCATCCGATGCTCGAGGGATTCGACCAGCCCGACACCGACCGCCCCTGCCCGGTTCGATTCGCGACCACGGTCCCGACCCAGTCGCTGATGCTCATGAACTCCGAGTTCACCGATGATCAGGCCACGCGGTTCGCCCGCCGACTGCAGGCGGAGCGTCCCGATGATCGCCGCGCCCAGATCGCCCGCGGTCTCGAGCTCGTGCTCTGTCGCCCGGCGACCGATGCCGAGATCGCCGAGGTGCTCGATCTGGTCGAGGACCTGAGCACGCTCGACGGACTCGATCCGCAGGAGGCCTTCGAGGCGGCCTGCGTCCTGATGCTGAACCTCAACGAATTCCTGCACGTCGGCTGAGCCGAGGAAGTCACGACATGAGCCACGACGACCACCGCCCCGGCACCTTCTGCGGCCGCACCCGACGCGAGTTTCTCTGGGAGACCGGCGGCGCCTTCACCGGCGTCGCCCTCGCCGGTCTGCTCGCCCAGGACGGCTTTCTCGCGAAGCAGGCAGTCGCCGCCGACGGCACCACGCCGTTCGCGCCGCCCGCGAATCCGCTCGCGCCCCGGAACCCGCACGTGGCCCCGAAGGCGAAGTCGGTCATCTTCCTCTTCATGTACGGCGGCCCGAGCCAGGTGGACACCTTCGACTACAAGCCGAAGCTCTATCCGCTCGACGGCAAGACCATCGAGGTGAAGGTGAAGGGCCGAGGCGGCTCGCGCAATCAGGGACGCGTGGTCGGGCCGAAGTGGAAGTTCAAGCAGTACGGCGAGAGCGGCGCGTGGGTGAGCGACCTCTTCCCGCACCTGGCAACGTGCGTCGATGACATGGCGTTCATCAAGAGCATGTACGCCGAGAGTCCGCTGCACGGCTCCGCGATGCTGATGATGAATTCCGGGCAGATCCTGTCCGGCTCACCCGCCCTCGGCAGCTGGGTCAACTACGGCCTCGGCACCGTGAACGAGAACCTCCCCGGGTTCGTCGTCATGCTCGACGAGACCGGCGGTCCGATCTCGGGGGCGAAGAACTGGTCGAGCGGCTACATGCCCGCGAGCTACGCGGGCACGGTGCTGCGGCCGAAGGGCGAGCCGATCCTCGATCTCGAGCCGGATGCGGCGCGTCGCGGTTCGGTGCAGCGGCGACTGCTCGATCGACTGCGGGCGATGAACGAGGCACACGCAGGCCGGAACCCGGGCAACCCCGACCTCGAGAGCCGCATCGCGAGCTACGAACTCGCGTACCGCATGCAGTCCACGGCGCCGGAAGCGGTCGATCTCTCCAGCGAGCCCGCGAGCATGCGGGAGCTCTACGGCCTCGACGACGAGCGGACCCGCGAGTTCGGTCGCAAGTGCCTCATGGCCCGGCGGCTCGTCGAGCGCGGCGTGCGGTTCATCCAGGTCTACTCGGGCGGCAATCACAACGACGCGAACTGGGACGCCCACGGCGACCTCGTCTACAACCACACGAAGCACGCGGGCGCGACCGACCAGCCGATCGCAGGCCTGCTCAAGGACCTCAAGCAGCGGGGTCTCCTCGACGAGACGCTGGTCGTCTGGGGCGGCGAGTTCGGACGACAGCCGGTCGCCGAGTACGCCGAAGGCACCGGACGCGACCACTGTTCCGCGGGCTTCACGATGTGGATGGCCGGAGGCGGCATCAAGGGCGGCGTGAGCGTCGGCGAAACCGACGAACTCGGATCAGCGGCAGTCGAGGACCGCTTCCACGTCAAGAATCTCCACGCCACGGTCCTCAACCAACTCGGATTCGACCCGAACGCACTCAGCTACTTCCACGCCGGACTGGACAAGAAGCTCGTCGGCGTCGAGGGTGCGGAGCCGATCCGGCAGGTGATTGCGTAGG
>JAUIHC010000302.1 GCA_030432455.1 Phycisphaerae bacterium
GCGATCGAGTCCACTTCCGCGAAGTCGATCCAGCCGCCGCCGCGCGGCCTCGAGATATCTCGGGAACTCGGCCAGTCGCGACGGCGGGACCGTGGCGGCGAACCCCGGCGAGACCAGCCCCGCGACGTGCCGACGCTCGTCCTCCCGGACCAGGCTCCAGGCCGCCGGGGCGGGCTCGTCGAGCAGCGAAAGCACGTCGTTGCGGGCCGTGAGGATCGGCTCCACCAGATCGACCGCTCGCTCCAGGGACGGCCAGAGGTCGCGTCGGACCATCTCGTCCAACTCGAGGAACCCGGCGCGGTCGCGGGTGCGGGCGAGTCCGTCCTCGCCGCCGCCCCGTTCCACCGCGACCGCGATCGCAAGGTCGCCGAGCTCGCGCAGGAAGGCGGTCGCCGAGGCGAGCGGCGACGCGATCAGAAGCAGTCGATCGAGCCCGGGAAGATGATCGAGATGATGCCGAAGGGCGTCGGCGACCTGCAGTCCAAGCAGACGGCGCACGCCTCGGCGGTGCATGAGGGTCGCGGTGATGGCGTCGTCGGTCACGCGGATCCGCACCGAGTGCCCTTCGTCCGAGACCGCGGGATGGCCTGCGATCCGCGCGTCGCCGCGTCGCACCGCCACCTGCTCGGGCACCTCGCCGAAGTCCCAGTCCGTGCGATCCACGATCGTCGCGAGCCGGGCGGCCGCGTCGTCCTGCGCGGGGGCCGATGCCGCCACCGACGCCTCGAACGCCTCCCGGGCCAGATCGCGATGCCCGGCGAGGAGATCGGCGTAGTGACGCGTCGTCTCGATCACCCGTCCGTCGGCATCCACGAGTTCGAACCGCATCGCATGATGCGGTTCCAGCGTGTCGAGGCGGAAGTCGTTCGGCGACACCTCGATGCCGCCGATCGCGGCGAGATAGCCCGACAGCGCCGTCGTCAGCGGCCCCTCCCCGAAGCGGAGATGTTCCGCGGCCCCGGCCGCGGTGTCGCGGATCGGCATGAACCGGGTCCGCGTCCGCTTCGGAAGACTCCGCACGAGAGCGTCGATCTTGTCGAGCAGGAGTCCGGGCACCAGCCATTCGAAGCGGACCGGATCGAGTCGTCCGAGCAGATCGAGCGGGATGGTCGCGGTCGTGCCGTCGGCCTCGTGCCCGGGGTCGTGGCGATAGCGAAGATCGATCCGGACCCCGCCGACGGTGATGTGATCCGGGTAGGCGTCGGCGTCGAGCCGTCCGGTGTCGTCGGGCCGGAGATCGTGCTCCCGCATGCGAAGGACGCGGGGATCCCGCCGCTCCGCCTGTCGGCGCCACGCCTCGAACGCCCCGACATTGTGCACATCCTCGGGAAGCCGGGCGTCGTAGAACGCGAAGAGCCGCGAGTCGTCGGCGACCAGACCGACTTCGCGGCCGCGATCGGAGAGCGTCTCGAGGTGTTCGCGGAGCGCGCGGTTCTCGGCGAGGAACGCCGCCTGGACCGGCAACCGCTCTGCGACCAGCGCCTGCTGGATGAAGACGTCGCGGGCCGCGGTCGCATCGATCGGCGCCAACGGCACCCGACGTCGCTCGACGGTGTCCAGCTCGCCGCAGCTCACACGCTCCCACGCGGAGACGAACCCCGTCTCGGGCACGAAGTGCGGCTCGAAGTGCGTCCGCCGAACCAGATGCGGTGCGACCCGCTCGATCCAGTCGCCCCGGATCTTGGCGCAGGTGCGGGCCCAGCGCCGCGAGGTCTCCACGATCTCCGCGGCCATGATCCAGGGCGGGTCCTGTCTTCGCAGCACGCTGCCGGGGAAGATCCGGAAGGTGCCGCCGCGAAGCCCCCGATACTCGCCGTCCTCGGTGCGACGACCGATGTTGGCGACGAGTCCCGACAGGATGGCCCGATGCACCGAACCCGCCGGGGGATTCCGGCGGATCGCGGGGATCGAGATCGGCTTCACCGCCGACCGTCGGGACCCGTCTTCGCCCCGATCGCCCCGTCGGGAGCGTCCGCGACTCCGCGCGGTGCGACCCTCGAGGATCTCACGCGAGAGATCCGCCAACTGCCGATGCACATCCTGCCACTCTCGAAGGCGGACGTGCGAGAGATCGTGACGGCGACACCAGGTCCGCAGAGCCGAGGAGCCCTTGGCGTCGGCGGCCTCCCGCCACGCCCGCCACATGCGGAGATACGAGAGGAAGTCGCTCTCGGGATCGCGGAACGCCGCGTGGGCGAGGCTGCCGCCGCGCTCGCCGTCTCCGCCCCGCTCCCGCGGGTCCGGCACCGTGAGCGCCGCCGCGATGACGAGGACCTCGGCGAGGCACCCTTCGTCGATCGAGGCCAGGATCATGCGACCGATCCGGGGATCGACGGGAAGCAACGCGAGCTCGCGCCCGAGGGGCGTCAGTTCGTGGCGGCCGTCGACCGCGCCCAGTTCGAGAAGCGTCTCGTAGCCGTCGCGGATCAGTCGCGCGGAGGGGGCCTGGACGAACGGAAATCTCTCGGGATCGCCGAGCCCGAGATGGGCCATCCGGAGGATCACGCTCGCCAGGTTCGACCGTTGGATCTCGGGCTCGGGAAAGAGCGGCCGCTTCTCCCACGCGTCCCGATCGCAGAGTCGGATGCACACCCCGGGAGCGATCCGTCCGCACCGTCCGGCCCGCTGGTCGGAGGAGGCGCGGGCGACCGGTTCGATCGGCAGACGCTGGACCCGGCGACGCGGCGAGTACCGGGCGATCCTCGCCAGCCCCGTGTCGATGACGCCTCGGATTCGCGGCACGGTGAGCGACGTCTCGGCCACGTTGGTGGCCAGCACGATCCGTCGCGCCGTTCCCGGATGGAAGACCCGGTCCTGCTGCTCGTTCGACAGCCGGGCGAAGAGCGGCAGCACCTCGGTGTCCGCGAAGCCCGCGGCGCCGATCGCTTCGGCCGCGTCGCGGATCTCTCGCTCGCCGGGGAGGAAGACCAGGATGTCGGGGCGGCCCGACGGCTCGGTGATCGCGAGGCCCGCGGCGTCGATCTCGCGGATCCCGTCCACGATGCCCGCGAGCATCGCCTCGTCCTCGCCATCGGCCTCGTCGGGACCGATCGGGCGGTACCGGGTGTCCACCGGATGCAGCCGGCCCTCGACCGTGAGGATCGGCGCGTCGCCGAAGTGGCGACTGAATCGCTCGGGGTCGATCGTCGCGCTGGTCACGATCACCTTGAGGTCGGGACGCCGCGGGAGCAGTCGCTTGAGATAGCCGAGCAGGAAGTCGATGTTGAGGCTTCGCTCGTGCGCCTCGTCGATGATGATGGTGTCGTAGGCGAGAAGATCGGGATCCCGCACGGTCTCGGCGAGCAGGATGCCGTCGGTCATCAGTCGGATCCGCGTCTCGTCCGAGCTGCGATCGGTGAATCGAACCGCGTACCCGACCCCCCGGCCGAGTTCGGTGCCGACCTCCTCGGCGATCCGGGCGGCGACGCTGCGAGCGGCGACCCGTCGAGGCTGGGTGTGGGCGATCGCCCCATCCACGCCGCGCCCGAGCGTGAGACAGATCTTCGGGAGCTGGGTGGTCTTCCCCGAACCCGTCGCCCCGCACAGCACCACCACTGGATGGTCGCGAATCGCCGCGGCGATCTCCTCGTGGGCGCCCGAGACCGGCAGGTCGGCGGGGAGATCGAGTCGAAGAGGGTGACGCAGACGAGCCGTTCGGGCCGCCTCGAACCGCTCGAGATCCCGGCGAATCGCAGCCACCGCCCGGGCGCTTCCCCCTCCACGCGAGGCCGCCCGTCGCACCCCCTCGACCCGACGCCGGAAGAGGGCCCGTCTCGGTCCCTCGACCCCCTCGACGAGCCGGGCGAGGTCATCGAGGCCCGGCGATCCCGCGGCCGCCTCCGAGGACGACGGTCGGTCGCCCTTGGGGGAGCCGCGTCGGCGGCCCGATCGACGACGTTCGCGGGAGGTGGACACGGCCGGGATGGTAGCCCGGCCCCGGTCCGGCCAACCGTGATCCGGGGCGATGGTCCGCCGTCGCCGGATGATCCTCGGGTTCCCGGTCCGACCCCGGCCGGGCGCGGTGTACACTCGACGGAACCGTCCCGCCCTCCGGAGAGCCGCCCGCATGCGTCCCACCGCCCGCCGCGCCGCCATCCTCAGCCTCGCGTCGCTGACCATCGTGGGCTGCGACATGGTCGAACGCGCGGAGCGGACCGAGGGCACCACCTCGCTCGAGCGCCGCAACTTCGAGATCGACGTCCAACCGATCATGCGCGGCACCGTCGCCAGTGAGGCGGTGGTGGTCGGCGACACCCCCACCGTCGTCCGCGGGTACGGCCTCGTGGTCGGACTGGACGGCACCGGGAGCCGCGACATGCCGGCGCCGGTCCGGGCGTGGATGCTCCAGGAGATGGCTCGCCGCGGGGTCGGCAATCCGGCGACGGGCTTCGGCGACGTGACCCCGGAGCGGCTTCTCGACTCGGACGACACCGCCGTGGTGGTGGTCGAAGGCGTGATTCCCCC
>JAUIHC010000303.1 GCA_030432455.1 Phycisphaerae bacterium
GGAATCGGCGACACGATCACCTGCCTGACCGATCCGGTCGCCATGCCGCGGGTGGCGGTCGACGAGCCGACGCTGCACATGCTCTTCCGCGTGAACGACGGCCCGCTGTCCGGTCGCGACGGCAAGTTCGTGACCAGCCGTCAGATCCGCGACCGTCTCGATCGCGAACTCGAGGCGAACGTCGCCCTTCGGGTCGAGCCCGGCCCGTCGGCGGAGAGTTTCAAGGTCTCCGGTCGCGGCCTGCTGCACCTCGGCGTGCTGCTCGAGCAGATGCGTCGCGAGGGATACGAGGTCGTGGTGGGGCGGCCGGAAGTGGTCCTCCGCGAGATCGACGGCGTGGCGCACGAGCCGTGGGAACGGTTGACGGTGGACGTGCCTCCGGAGTCGGCGGGAAGCGTCATCGAGCAGGTCGGTTCGCGGGGCGGCGAGATCACGACCGTCGATCCGGTCGGCACCCGAACCCGTGTCGAAGGGCTCATTCCCGCCCGCGGTCTCATCGGCCTCCGCACCCGTCTGCTCAACGCCTCCGGTGGAGAGGCGGTCACGCACCACACCTTCGACTCCTGGCGTCCGGCTGGACCGGCCCGCCGCGACCGCGCCAACGGCGTCATGGTGTCGATCGAGACCGGTCGAGCCACGACGTACTCGCTGCTCTCGCTGTCGGAGCGGGCGATCATGTTCGTCGAGCCCGGTGACGAGGTCTTCGAAGGCATGATCGTCGGCGAGAACAGTCGCGAGAACGACCTCGACGTCAACCCGACCAAGGCGAAGGCGTTCTCGAACATGCGCGAGGCCAACAAGGACGCCACCGTCGTCCTCAAGGCGGCGCGTCGGATGAGTCTCGAGATGGCGCTCGAGTACATCGGCGCCGACGAGGCGGTCGAGATCACGCCGACCTCCATCCGCATGCGGAAGATCATCCTGAGCGAGACCGAGCGACGTCGGCAGTCGCGGAACGAACGAGCTCGCACCGCGGGGGCGGGGGCGTGACGGATCGGACCATCGGGCTCGGCGGGGGATTCGGCACGCCTGACGGCACCGGCGGCACCGACGGGGGGCCGATCCCGACCGTCCGTGGGTACGAGATCCACGAGCGGCTCGGCGAAGGTGGGTTCGGAGAGGTCTGGCGGGCGACGCGACTGGATCCCGGGCCCCGGGTGGTCGCGATCAAGATCCTGCGCACGCGCGTCGCGACGGCGCGGGATGCGGACCGGTTCCGACGCGAGGCTCGCCTGCTCGCCCGGCTGGAGCATCCCGGCATCGCCACGGTGCTCGACTCGGGAACGCTCGACGACGGGCGGCCGTGGTTCGCGATCGAGTATGTCGACGGCCGACCGCTCGGCGAGATCGCCGCGGGCGACTGTTCACTCGAGGATCGCGTCGCGATCCTTCGCGACGCCTGCACGGCGATCGCGCACGCCCATGCCCGCGGCATCGTGCACTGCGATCTCAAGCCCGCGAACATCCTGGTGTCCGGCGAGCCCGGCCGCCGCGTGGTGAAGGTGATCGACTTCGGCGTCGCACGGCTCCACGAGGGCGAGGAACCCGGCCGCACGATGCTGGTGACCGAGACCGGCGGGACCCTCGGCACGCCGGCGTACATGGCGCCGGAGCAGCTGATCTCCGGAGAGATCGACACCCGGGTGGACGTCTGGGCGATGGGCGTCATCCTCGCCGAACTTCTCGCGGGCCGACGGCCGTTCGAGGCGAGCGACGCCGAGGGCGGCGTGCTGGAGGAGCAGCGACGCATCCGCGAGGAGGAGCCGACGTCACCCAGCGGGGGACTCACCACGATGCGGCGGCGCGAGCCGGCCGAAGCGGCGGCGCTCGCCGCACGACGCGGGCGCGAGATCGATGCGTTCGTCCGCGAATTGCGGCGTGAACTGGACTGGGTCGTCCTGCGATGCGTGGCTCGACGCCCCGACGATCGCTACGCGTCGATCGCGGCGCTCGGCGACGAACTCGATCGCTACCTGCGACACGAGCCGCTCGAGGCCGGGCCACCGGGCGCGGCATATCGCATGCGGAAGTTCGTTCGCCGGCACCGCGTCGGGGTCTCGGTCGCGGTCTCCGTGCTCCTGCTTCTGATCGCAGGCATCGCCGGAACGAGCTGGGGTCTGTTCAAGGCCACGCAGGCGGCCGAGGCCGAACGACTCGCCCGCCAGTCGGCGGAACGACGTCTCGAGCAGTTCAGTGAGATCAATGCGCTCAACCGACGCATCCTGACCGCGGTCGATCCGGACGTCGCCCGCGGACTCGACACGAGTCTGCTCGAACGGACGATCGAGTCGAGCGTCGAACTCATTCCCGACGATGCGGATCCGCTGGTGCGGTCACAGCTTCATCTGACGCTCGGCGAGGCGTCGTCGCATCTGGATCGCGATGATCGAGCGTTGAAACTGATGCGCACGAGTCTTGATGAAGCACGCCGATCGGCGTCGAACGACGGCGAGATCGCGGGACTCACCGACGAACTCGGCATCGCGGACATCGAGGCGAGTCTCGGCAAGGTTCTCATCGATGCATCTTCGGGGCTCGACAGCCAGACGCGGGCCACCATGCGATCGGAAGCGGAATCGAAGCTGCGTCACGCGATCGAGATCAACGAGCGGGAGTTGGGACCGGATCATGTCCGACCGCTGCAGGATCGAGCGAATCTCGCGAGGCTCATGATGTTCACCGGGCGCCTCGAAGAGGGACTCGAACTGCTTCGCGACGTGCATGCCCGACGTCTGACGTTGTTCGGGCCGGATGCGAAGGCGACGCAGGGTTCGGCGTCGTTGCTGTCCGAGATCCTGATCAAGCTCGGCCGCGGCACGCCGAGTCGGTATGAGGAAGCCGCGGCCGTGGTGCGGGAACTGCTCGGCGAGCTGCCCGATCCATCCGATCCGGATCTCTCACCGACCGCTCTTCTTCTGCTCAACAACCTCGCGATCGCGGAGAGTCGACTGGGCAACCAGACGGAGCGACTGAGACTGCTCGACGGGATCGCGGATCGCATCGCGCCGCTGTTCGGCGCAGACAGCACCGTGACGCTGACCGTTCAGTACAACCACGCCACGACGCTGATCGACCGCGGTCGATTCGAGGAGGCGAGCCGTACGCTGGAACGCTGCCTCGCGGGCTACCGTGCCCGCACGTCCGCGGGGTCGACACAGGTCGTTCGCACGCTCGGACGACTCGGCCAGTCCGCCAGACTCGACGGCGATCGATCTGCGGCGGAGGCATGGTTCCGAAGGGTCGTGGACGAGTCCGGAACCCCCGCGGCGGACGACGCGATCCCGGTGGCGATCAGGAACGAGCGGCATCTGGACGCGGCGGGCGCCTGCCTGCAACTGAGTTCGCTGGCGAGGTCCGGAGGCCGGATTCCCGAGGCCCGGCAGTGGCTGGATCGCGCCCGCGGACATCTGGATTCGGTGCCGGACGATCCGATGCTCGCCGGCCTGCTGGCCGCCGAGTCGATCGAGGTGGCGCTCGCGGATCCGAGCCGGCCGGTCGGGACCGACGACCAGCATCCTGACCCGGAGCTCGTCGAGGAACTCGACCAGCACCGGAACCGGATCGACTCGACCCTTGAGAATCTGCCCGAAGCCCTGCGTCGGGAGCGAGCGACGATGCTTCTGGCCAGCGGTCGACTTGCCTGGCACCGGGGCGGCAACCCGGAAGAGAGTGCGGCGCTCGCGGCGGAGATCGAGTCGTTGCTCGCCGAGGACGGCACGGTGTCGAGCCAACCGCTGGCCGAGGCGCTGGCGGCATGGCGAGCCGAGTTCGCAGACGCCGCGAGCGTCAAGACGCCGGCGTCACCATCGACGGAGTGAGGCACCGGGAGAAGGACGGCCGGGGGCCAAGGCAGGTGCCGGGAGCCCGAGAGGGCATTCCCGCCCCACTGGCAATTTGACATAACACACATTATAAGACCTTGAATTCGGCGATCCTGCACGGCAGGGGCCCTCAGCGTCCCCAGGCCAACGCCTGACCCCGGCCGGACCCCAAGTTGGGGACACCCACCAACCCCAAGTTGGATCCCAAGTTGGGGACACCCACCAACAGGCCACCGTGCCATCGACCTGATCCGGCCAAACCCTCAAGTTGAGGACACCCACCAACACGCCGCCGCCAAGTCGTGGACACCCACCAACACCTTCGCCCGCATGTTGGTGGGTGTCCACGATCAACCCGGTGGGTGTCCTCGATCAAGACCCTCGATCAAGACCCTTGTTGGTGGGTGTCCACGATCAAGACCAAGACCCTTGTTGGTGGGTGTCCTCGATCAAGACCCCTCGATCAAGACCCTCGATCAAGACCTTCAGGCCGTGCCAGGGCCGGGTCAGGAGACGCCGGTGTCGATCGCGTCCTCCAGCACGGCCTCCAGCCGGCCGACCGCCGTGCCGGCCTCCGCCGGTCGCAGCCGCTCCGCGATCAGGGCCCTCATTCGTCCCTGATCGCCT
>JAUIHC010000304.1 GCA_030432455.1 Phycisphaerae bacterium
GGTGGTCTCGGGGTCGGTGGTTCCGGCGTCGGTCGAGTCGGCGAGGGCGATCTCGCTCGCGGAGGATCCGGTCTCGGTCGTCGCGTCGCCCTCGTCGGCCATCGCCTCCGGGTCGCCGTCGGCCTTGAGTTCGGGCAGGGGCTTGTCGAAGGCGAGACCTCGCTCGATCAGGGCCGTGATCCGGGCGTCCTTCTTCTCGGCATCGACGATCAGGTAGCCGTCGTCGTCGAGGGGGCCGAAACGGCGATCGCTGAAGGACAGCACCGCGTAGTCGTCCTCGGCCTTCGTGCGCAGCGGTCGGAGCGGATCCGCCAGCTCCGCGGAGATCTTGAACTCCGAGTAGCCGCGTCCGTCGGGCGGCTCGATCGAGGGCATGGGGCCGGCGTCGGCGAAGAGTCCACTCTCGCGGAGGCGGCGGTTGAACTCGAAGACGGCGTCGGTTCCGCTGGCGTCCGCGTCCCGCTTGGCGAGGCCGTTGATCGTCATCGGCTCGCCGTGCGACAGGGAGATCGAGGTGGTCTCGATCTGCTCCGGCATGAGATTCGAGACATCGCCGAGAAGCTTGGTCAGCGACCACGCCTGCCGATCGAGCTCCCGATAGATCTTCTGCCGGTTGTCCGCCTCCCGGACCCGTGCCTCGAGCGACGCGAGATCGTCCACCTTGCCTCGCATCACCATGAGGCGAAGTCCGGCGCTGCCGAGGGGGGCGAGCACCAGCATGAGGATGGCGGCGAAGACGATCGCGACCGCGGTGCGGCCGCGGGACAGGGTGATCGCCGTCCGGCGAACCAGTCCGGGATCCTCGACCGACTCCTCGGCCCGGAGACCGGCGAGGGCGGCGAGGGGACCGAGGCGGAGCTCGACCGCGGCGAGGAGGATGCGATCCTCGGCGGCATGCGGATCCGCGGCGTCGGGGAGCGATCCGTGGTCGGCGGCCAGTCGCGATTCGCCGGGCTCGTCCAGAGTCAGGGTGGCGCCGATGGTTCGGTCCGGAATCGTTCGCAGCAGGCGATCCGAGGACTCCTGGACCGCCGTCGGGTCCAGACCGTCGGCCAGCAGCGACTCGACCACGAGGGGGCGGAGTCGGGTGGCGAGGTCGCCGTCGCCTCCGCGGCTCGATCGGAACACGGGGCCCGAGGCGGTGGGGATCACGGCACTGAGGGTGCGACCCCGACCGTGACCATCGAGGCTGGCCACGATTCCTTCGGGCATGTCGCCCGCGAGCTGGGCGAGACAGGCGATCTCGGGCACGCGGTCGATCTCGAGCTGGGCGGCGGCGGGGCCCTCGAGGGCCGCGAGGCCACCCGGGAGACCCTCCGGCCAGGCGACCACGATGCCGGTCGGATGGGGGCCGTCCGCACCGAGCACCCCGATCGCGGTGCGATGGCGAGGGGCCGAGCCCAGCAATCGGGCTTCGGCCTCCAGCCGGACCGCGGACTCGACCTGAAGCGGACTGGCGGCCGGGACGTGGATCGTGCGGACGAGGGTGGCGGCGCCGGGGAGGATCGCGAGGATCCGTCCGCAGGACGCCGCGGTGAGGCGGTTCGCGAGTTCGGAGCCCGGGCAGGTGAACCGGTCGGCGATGGAGCGATCACCGCGGATCAGCAGGACGCGGACGTCCTCGCCATCACCGTCGCGGCGCCGGCATACGGCGAGAAGATCCGGGTCTGATTCGATGCGGCGTCGGGCCATCGCGGGAGTGGTCTCGGTCGGCGAAGTTCCCGGACGGATCAGTCCTCGCGGTACTCGAGGATCCGGACGGGCAGGTTGGAACGATCGAGCACGGCGTGGATTTCCACTTCCTGCCCAGTGTTCGAGGTTCCCCGGCTCGTGACCGAGAACGTCCACCCTGTCACGTCGAGCAGATCGGCGATGCCCGCGAGCAGAGAGGGGTCCACCCGCCTCAGATCGAGAAGATCCACGATACTCGTGATGCCTTCGGCCCGCGACTGACGCAGGGCCATGATCGACTCCGCGACCCCGGGATCCTCGAAGAGGAGTTCGAGCACGGTCGGCCCCGCGGTGTTGAGATTGACGCGACCCGGGATCGGCTCGATGCCGTCGAAGTCCGAGGTCGTGCACTCTGCGAAGATCGCGCGAAGCTGGTCCTTGGTGAGCGGCTCGACCGCCGCCTGCTGGGTGTTCGCGAGGGTGTTGGTGGAGCGGCCGGCGGTGGAGCGGCCCGATGATCGACCGGCGGATCCCGCCGACGGGGCACCGATCAGTTCGCCGAGCTCGACCGCGAGCAGGGAGCCGAGGGGCGCGTTGTCGTTGGAGGCATACTGGATCAGGGCGTTGGCCTGCGTCTCGTCCACGCCGAGGATCTCGACCAGTTCCTCCGGCGAGGTTCGCCGGAGGTCGATTCTCGGCAGTCCGCTGAGCCCGAGTCGCGAGTCGATGGAGCGGGCGGTGAGATACCCGGCCCAGCCCGGATCGAGCACGCCGTCGGCGTCGTCCTCGGGGGCGGAGAGCCCGCCGTCGTCCTCGCCGGAATCGAGCCGATCGTTCAGATTCCAGTCCTCGCCCCGCACGAACTCGGGCCACGCGCCCGCCACCAGTTCGAGCTCGGCGATCGACTTGAACGGCCCGTTCCGCGGGATGTACGGGAGATCGCGGCCCTCGTAGAAGCTGCGCTCGGCGCCGATGCCCTGGACCTCGTCGTCCTCGTCCCGCCAGTCGAGGATGGCGTCCACGGTGTCGATCGAGATGTCCGGGACGAGCAGGAGCTGGCCCTTCTGGGCGGCGTTGATGTTCAATCGAGAGTGCAGGTCGAGCGGGCCCTTGAGCTCGAGGCCCTCCTCGGCGTGCCGGATGTCCCAGCCGCCGGACTCGAGCGACCCCTGCCAGTCGAACTCCAGATCCCGCACCACCGCCATCGGGTCGTCGGCATCGGGGGACTCGGTGTGATAGGCGAGCGTCGCGATCACCCGTTCGATGCCGGCCCGGGCGGCCCATCGGGCCTGCACGCGTCCGAGGGTGGCGTGGCCGAGGGCCGCGGTCCGCCAGGTCACGAACTGCGTCGCGGCCACGACCACCGCGGCGATCGCGATCGACCAGAGGACGACGATCGTCGCGGAGCCCCGCGCGGACATCGGATGGGATCCTCGGACAGGTCTCACGGTCAGTCGATCCGGGTGGGGCCGGTGTTGTTGAGGCGGATGGTCTTGCTGCCGCGACTGGCGCTGAAGGGTCCATCGCGGATCCCTCCGGGCGGCTTGCCGCCACCGCCGGACGATCCTCGTCCGCCGCCGTCACCGCGACCACCGCCATCGCCGCGTCCGCCGCCGTCGAGACCGCGGAAGTCACCGCGACCGCCGCCCGGCGGGCCTCCCGGCGGCGCGAATCCGGCCGCCCCGCCGCCGTCCTCGCCTTCGAGCGCCTGATCGGCGGGGGTCGTCTCCTCCTCCTCCTCGGGTTCCACCCACGGCGGCACGATGCGATCGACCGCGACGTGCGTTCGAAGCGTCGCCATGGTCGCCGAGTCGGCGTTCTCGATCGCCCCGTCCTCGGTCCCGACCGCGGTGACCGAGATCTGGAAGCCCCAGGGGAGGCCGTCCAGATCCGAGTCCCACTCGTCGTACCACTCCTGCCCGTCGTAGGCGCGGATCTCCAGCGCGACGAGTCCCTCGGCGATCGGGGTCGCGACCCCGCCGCCGTCGGGCCACTCGTCGGGCACCGCGTCCCGACGCTGCCACAGCGCGGCGCCGTACTGGTCCTCGTCGATCCGGTACTGGGTCTCGTACTCGCCGCCCTCGCCGTTGTAGTCGATCTCGCCGAGCGGCTCGAGTCGCCCGTTGAAGACGAGCACCTCGTCGCGGGCGAGGTCGAACCGATCGCGGCCGAACATGCCGGTGGTGCTGCCGTCGCGGAGCAGCACGCGGGCGTGGAACAGGTCCGCGTCCCGAAGCACGCTCGTGAGGTCGCGACGGACCGCATCGAGGGCGGCGTCGGCCCGAAGGTGGGCGAGCAGCCGGGCTCGCGAGATCGTCCGCGCGCGACCGACCTGCGAGAGTGTGGTGACGACGGTGATGAGCACCAGCGCCGCGATCGCGCCCGCGAGAATGAGTTCGACCAGCGTGAATCCGCCGCGACGGCGACGACCACGGGTCGGTTCAGAAACCGAAGATCTCTTCATAGCGAGCCTCCCGGTCGATGGGTTCCTCGGGGTTGCGGATCGGATCGGGCTCCTCGCCGAGCTTGGCGGCGATCAGCGTCTCGCAGGAGTACTCCCGACCGGTCTCGTGGATCACCGTCGCGGTGACCCGGTACGGTTCGCCCTCGCCGGGGTCGTCGATCCGCACGCGATACTCGAACTCCTCGTACGGCGACTCGCCCGGTCCGGCGACCGAGTGGAGCTGCGGAAAGTCGGCCGGCCCCTCGAGCAGCACGAGCGAGAGGAGATCGTCGAGCATGGCCGCCGCCTTCACGCGGATCTCGCC
>JAUIHC010000305.1 GCA_030432455.1 Phycisphaerae bacterium
CGGCGGCGACGTGGCGATCGACTTCGAGATCACCCCCGCCGTCGACACCTCGGGTCTCATCGGCGGCGACTTCCACCTGCACACGTTGACGCACTCCGGCCACGGCGATTCGAACCTGCCCGAGCGGATCGTGAGTCTCGTCGGCGAGGGTGTCGAGCTTGCGATCGCGACCGACCACAACCGGAACATCGATTACCGCCCGACCATGGCGTCGCTCGGGGCCGCCGACGCGATGACCGCGATCGTCGGCAACGAAGTCTCGACCCCGATCGGTCACTTCAACGCCTGGCCGTTCGACGCGGACCGCCCGCCGGTCGAGAGCCGCATCCCCGCGGGCGTACCGCTCTTCCGCATGATCCGCATGCAGCCGAACCCGCTCGGACTCGATCCGGTCATCCAGGTGAATCACCCGCGATGGAACGGCATCGACTACTTCTCGCAGGCCGAGCTCGACGAGACGACCGGCACCAGCGACAGTCCGCGGTGGAGTCCGGACTTCGACGCGATCGAGGTGCTCAACGAGAACAGTCTGTGGGGCTGGTTCGAACCCGAGGACGCCCCGCCGCTGGCGACCAACGACAACACGCATTCGGCGATGCTCGACTGGTACGCGCTGCTGGACACCGGACACCGCGCGATCGCCACCGGCAACTCCGACAGCCACAGCGTGAAGAAGAACTTCGCGGGCGTGCCGCGGAACTATCTCGTCAGTTCGACCGACGACCCCGCCGCGATCGACCCGGCCGAGACGATCGACGCGATCCGCCGCGGCGAGGTCATGGTGACGAGCGGACCGATCGTGCGGGCGAGCGTGCGGGATCGCGATCTGCACGACGACCCGCGGATGGCCACCGCCCGGGACGGTGTCGTCACGCTCGACCTCGAAGTGCAGGCCGCGCCGTGGATCGACTGCGACCGCATCCGCGTGGTGCGCGACGGCGACGTCGTCGCCGAGCGGGCCGTCACCGCGACCCGCGATCGTCTCCGTTTCGAAGGTGCCATCGAGGTGCCGATCACGCACGACTCGTGGATCGTGGTGCTCGTCGATGGAGATGAGCCGCTCGATCCCGTCGTGTCGGGAAAGACGCGGCCCGTGCTGCCGGTCGCGATCGTGAATCCGTTCCGCATCGACGCAGACGGCGACGGCGTCTGGACGCCACCGTTGGATCGGGTCGCGACGTCGATCGTCACGCTCGATCGCGACGGGGTCGAGCACGTCTGGCGGCATGCGGATGCGGCCGAGCGTCGCCGACTGATCGCAGCGACCCGGCGTCCGGACGTCGCCGACACCCTCGACGCGGCCGTCCGCACGAGACTGCTCGAACTTGGACTCGCCGACGATGCGTCCGGCCATCGCCTCGTGCGTCTCGCGGCGTGCCGGGCGATCGACGACGATCCATCGCTGGCGGATGACGTGCTCGCGGTGCTCGACGACGAGTCCGCAAGCCGTCGCACGATCGGCGCGGCGGTGCAGGCGCTCGGTCGAGTGGACGCGGATCGACTCGCCGATCGTCTGCCGGCGCTCGTCGAGCGGCACGGCCCGACGTTGCTCCGTGATCTCGGAGGTACGGCGCTGGACGAGATCGCGGGACCGCACCCCGATGCGTGGCTGGTCGCGGGTCCGTTCCCGACCGCCGAGGATCTCGCGGGATTCGCGGCCCGCGTGCCTGCCGACGTGGACGCGTCGGGAGGTTGGGAACGGAAGCGGGTCCGACCGAACGGCCTGCTCTCCTTCACCGAACTGGCCACTGATCCGGCCGAGACCGCCAACGCCACCGCGGTCGCGACCGCATGGATCACGGCCCCGCAGGACATGACGGTGCCGGTGCTGTTCGGCTCGGACGACGGCGCGGTGGTGATGATCAACGGCGAACCGGTGCACGTGGACCGCACCACGCACGGCGCGAGTCCGTTCGCGAACCTGCTTCAGATCCCGCTGCGGGCGGGCGTCAACCGCGTGATCGTCGCCGTGGAGAACGCGGGCGGCGACTTCGGATTCCACTTCCGCCCGGTGCACCGTCGGGTGTCGGTCACGACCGACATTCCCGCGACCGGCGACTGAGTCTGCCGACGACAACACACGCCCCGCCGACGACGATGTCGAGGGCGAGCCGTGCCGAAGAGTCGCCGGTGGCGTGAGGAGTACAACCACCAGCGTCCGCACCCCTCGCTGCAGTACCGGGCCGCTGGCGGTCTCCGAGGCGTCGCTGAGCGTGCTTCCGGAGGCGCCTCCGGAGGCGCTCTGCCCGGATATGGGACGAGCCGTCCTCGCAGGTGTTCCGGCTCCGGGATCGGTCCGCTACAGTCGGAACCCAGGACTTCCCCGATGTCACGACCGACCCTCGACTTTCGACCGATCCTTCGTGAGCTCACGGACTCGGCCCTGGAGGTCAGACAGACCCTGCGAGCCGCGTTGAGGTCTGTGCTTCCTCCCGAAGCGGACTTCACCAGCCGACAGATCGCCGACCCGCTCGGGCTCGACAAGACGCTCGGCTGGCGGTGCCTGCGGATCGCAACCATCGCCGATGTCGCGGGCATCCTCGGCAGCCTGCCCGGCGACAAGGCGTGGCGGAAGGTGCTCGAATCCCTCGCTCGGCGAGGATGTCCAGAGGCGCAGTTGACCTCGCTCGCCGAGGCGGTCGAGACGCTCACCAACCGGATCAGCCTGCGTGGCCTGTCGCGAGAGACGCTCAAGGTCATCGCGGCGGGTGAACTCGACGATCAGGGCCAGCAGGAGGCGCTGCATCGGATCTGGCAACAGCAGTTCGAGAGTGCCCGGCTCATCTGGGGCGTCTCGGCCCGAGCCGACATCGGCGCGGTGCTCGTGGCCCCGAGCGCGGAGGGCGGAATGGCGGACATCGCCGCCGTCACCCTGCTCGATGAACTCGAACGACACCGAGATGGGCCTCCGTGGAACATCCATGTCGCACTGGGGGTGCATGAGACCGCCACCACGGAACGTCTTCAGATCGAGACCTGCCCGTTCCTGCCACAGTGGTCCCGCCCGGACGTACTGGGCGAGGAGTTGATCGGCGATGTCATCCGGGATCGCTGGCGGTTCGACTTCGTGGGCCGCCGGCCCGACCGGACCGACGGCATTCGGGTCGCCCTCTCCGAGACGCTCCGGCGCGTCGGGCCGCTGACCGCCGGCCAGCCCGACGAACTCGTCAGCCATGCCATGCCGCATGGACTCCCGGCCGAGATCGCGATCTTCGATGTGTTCCTTCATCGTTCGATTCAACCATCGGCCACGCCGTACGCCGCGCTCTACGCGACCATCGACCGGGTTGCCAGCGGCGCGGGGCGGCGCAGTTGGCCGGAAACGACGCGACTGCCGCTCGATTCACGGACCGCGGAACTGGACCGGATCGACCTGCCCGACTCGATCGCGGACCTCAGCGACACCTACCGAGAGATCCTCGCGCACGCGACGGCGACCCTCGGCGGTTCCCTGACCGACTTCCGAGTCCACCGGACCGCGATCCCGCATCCGCCGCTCCCGACCACGACGGTGGTGCGATGGGGCCTGCCCACGGAGGCGTGACGACCGAGCCTTGGACTCGCTGGAGAACACGGCGGCAGGAAACGGCGGATCCGAATGCGATCGAACCGCCCAACGCCCCGCGAAAGCAAGGCAGACCCCGTGCGGGTCTGCCGCAGCAGGAGCATCAGGTTTCCGGCGGCCGCGGAGAACATCTCCCGATGGCGTCGAGGAACGCCGAGCCCGAGTCGACCTCAACGCCCAACGCCCCGCGAAAGCAAGGCAGACCCCTTGCGGGTCTGCCGCAGCGCTCATCAAAAACCAACAGCACCCTCAAGCGAGGCTCGAGGGTGCTGCCAAGAGATCAATGAACGATTCGGACGCCGTCGTCATGTGTCGCCACATGACTCCCTGGTGATTGCGCGCCACGCCCACGAGGAAACCCCGGGGGTCGGGACGAACATGGACACGCAGACGAGAATGCTTGACGATTTCACCGGAGAGATCGCTCTCTACCGGCGTCTAAGTTATCCCTTAGAAAGGAGGTGATCCAGCCGCAGGTTCCCCTACGGCTACCTTGTTACGACTTAGTCCCAGTCACCAGTCTCGCCGTGGGCACCCCTGAATCGGGGCGACTTCGGGCGCTACCAGCTCCCATGACTTGACGGGCGGTGTGTACAAGGCTCAGGAACGTATTCACCGCGGCGTAGCTGATCCGCGATTACTAGCGATTCCGACTTCATGCAGGCGAGTTGCAGCCTGCAATCCGAACTGGGGCAGGTTTTAGCGATTTGCTCCACCTCGCGGTCTTGCATCGTTCTGTACCTACCATTGTAGCACGTGTGCAGCCCAGGGCATAAAGGCCATGAGGACTTGACGTCATCCCCACCTTCCTCCGGTTTGACACCGGCAGTCTCGCTAGAGTCCTCAGCATTACCTGTTAGCAACTA
>JAUIHC010000306.1 GCA_030432455.1 Phycisphaerae bacterium
GGACAGCGATCCCGAGTCCGAACGGCTGGAGAGCCTCGACAAGACCGAGGTCCTCCGCCGCACCCTCGAACTGCTCACTCGCTGACGCCCTGCGGATGCGCCCCGGCGGATCAGGCCGCGTCGCCCGTGTCGTCCCGGAGCTCCCGGGCCTGTCGCTGCAGTTCCTGCTTGGCCTCGATGTACGAGAGGATCTGCTCCGCGACCATCTTCTGATGCCCGGCGTTGAAGCTGAAGTCGAAGGCGATGCCGACGTAGGTGTTCTGGGTGGAGTCGATGTGCGTGTGCACGACCTTGCCGGAGACGCAGACCGGCACCGCCACCTCGGGGGCCAGCGAGAGCCGGAGCCACAGGACGCGATGCCGACCGAGGGCGCCGGCATCGTCGGGCCCGACGATCAGGCCGACGCCGCCGCCGCCGAGGTTCGCCAGTTCCGCGGTGAACTTCGGACCCACCTCGGGCATGACCGACGCGGGCAGCGAGCCGTCGCCGTCTCCGTCGAGCACCTGCCCCTTCTTCCACGCCTCCCACGCGAGTTCGGTGGCCCGCTCGGCGGGGATCACCGACTTCGGATCGAGCAGGGGCCAGAGTTCGACCCGCGGAAGCGTGATGCTCTGGGTGTCCACACGAAGCCGACGACGCTGCGATCGGGCGACGCCCTCGGGCATCCGCAGCCGCATCATCGGGTGGGGATGCCGCCGGTCGGCCTTGACCTCGCCGAGGTTCACGGTCCGGAATGTCCACCGGTTCTGACCGACGGTGATCGCGGCCGCGAGTTCGGTGCCGGTGTCGATGTGCATGTCGCGGCCGAGGGCCATCGGGCTCTCGGCGATGATCTCCCCATCCTCGATCTCGATGATCCGCACCCGCCAGACCAGATCGGGCCCGGCGGCGTGCGCATCCGGCTCCTCGCCCTCGTGATCCGGATGGGCGATGGCGACCTCGATGGCACCGCCCCGCTCCGCGATCTGGTGCAGGAGGCGCTTCCACTCGTGGGTTCTGCTTCTGGATGCCGGCACGCCGGTGACTCGCTTTCCGATCGGTGTCCAAGGGAGGTCGGCGGCGGAGCGACTCCACGCCGACCCGGCCCGTCATGGATCTATCGACCGGCTGGGGATGCCTGGTCCACCCCGGACCCTGGCCTCGACGAATCAGCGTAGCACCCGGGTGGCGAATGACGGTGGTCCCGACCGCACGATTCGGAGGAGTCCGATAGCGGGGCAGGTGAAGACCCCGGTCGCGGAACGAGGACATCGCGGAGGCTCGGGATCAGGTCGGTCGCCGGGGATGGACGACGACGAGCCCGTCGGGACGGTGCCGGGCTCGACCGAGCCCCGTGAACCCCGCCGCATCGTCGAGTTCCCGTCGCGACCAGAGCCGGAGAATCCGCTCCTCCGGTCCCGGCGTGGGCCGATCGGGATCGACCTCGTCCCCCAGCCGCACCACGAACTCCGGGTCGCCCGGAAGCCAGACCATCTGCATCGTGCCCGACTCGTCGAGACCATCGGCCCATCGCCCCGCCCCGATCTCGTCCCATCCCGCCTCGGGGAAGTCATCCGCGATCACCACGCCGTCCGAGGCGAGCACCGACTCGACCGCGGCGAAGACCGCCCGCAGGACCGCGGGCTCACGGACCGTCATGAGGACATTGCCGAGCAGCAGCACCGCATCGAATCCACCCTCGACCGTCGGATGCGGCCCGACGAGGTCGCCGACCACGAACCGGCCGCGATCGCCGGTCGCCGCGAGAAACGCCGACTCGTGCGCCGACTCGACGTCCACCCCGATCACCTCGTGCCCCGCCCGAGAGAGCGGACCACCGATCCGCCCCGCCCCGCATCCGAGGTCGAGCACGCGGGCCCCGGTCTCGGGCAGGTGCTCGAGCACGACCTCGACCTGCGCGGCCGTCTCCTCCTCGTCGTACGGAGCCTGATCGTGTTCGGCGTGCGTCGTCATGATCGTTCATTCCTCGCGAGATCGCGGATCGCCCTGGCCTCGTCGGCCACCGCGCGGCGTTCGGCGGCATCGAGTCGTCGATCGCCGAAGCGGACGTCGTAGAACACCTCCACGAGCGGACGGGCCCGCGCCGCCACGTCGGGACGCACCGCCGCGACCTCGGCGACGTGCCCGAGCGGCGTGGCATGGAGCGGCTTCGGTCGTCCGACGATCTCGAACGCCTCGAGCAGGTCGAGGTAGAACGCGACCTCGTCGAGCATCCGGGTCGGGGCCGCCCCGACCACCGCCCGCAGTCGCCGCCGCCGCCGGACCACCGAGACGACCACGGTGATCGCGAGTCCGATCGCGACCGCCACCACGCCGAGCCAGATGTAGCCCGCCGGGCCGAGCTGGAAGTAGCGGTTCACCCGTCCCGCGGCGGTCGAGGCGGCGTCGAGCAACCCGCGGATCCGCTCGCCCGCCGCGGATCCGACGCGGTCGGCCAGTGCCGACTGGTCCGCGTCGTCGAAGGCGACGAATCGCGTCGTCCAGAGCATCTCCACGCGGTCGTAGAGCCACCGCCAGTCGTCGGCCCACGAGCGTCGATCCGCCTGCAGCGTCTCCAGCACCTCGGAGGAGGTCGGATCGAACTCACGCCACGACCTCGGACCGGTCCGCACCTCGACCCAGGCGTGGGCGTTGGACTCCCGAACGATGTAGTGCCGAAGGGTCTCGTCGTACTCGACCGCGACGAAACCGGTGACCATCCGCGCCTCGACCCCCATCGACTGGCAGAGCCCGCACATCGCCGAGGCGAAGTACTCGCAGTGTCCGCGTCGATGCTCCCTGAGGAACGCGACGATCGGGTCCACGCCGGGACGGATCACGATCCGGCGAAGGTCGAGGGTGTACGAGAAGTCCGGACCGTGCAGGTACTCGGTGAAGACCCGGGCGATCTCGCGACGACGACGCCAGAACCCCTCGGCATCATCCGCGGCGACCGGCTCGAGAAGGTCCGGCGCCCGCTCGCCGAGGATCCGCTCGGCCTCCGCCCGGACCTCGGGCACGGGAAAGTTCACGATCGGCACCGATGGAGCGGGTCGAGCCGCGACCTCCGCAAGGATCTCCTCCGAGGGCGTGGGCACGACCCGGAAACCGTACGCATCTCCCGGCTGCATCGCGGGTTCGTACGACTCCAACTCGAAGGTGCGGGCGTCGAACTCGATGGTGGCTGGTCTCTGGGTCGCCACCGCCACCGGCACCCAGCGAGAGAAGAGCCGCAGCGAGGCGAGGGATCGCGGCTCGATCACGAGCGTGTAGATCGACGGCGCGTCCACGACGCCGCCGAGGTTCGCCCAGTCGGCCATCCCGCCTCCGGAGCTCACATTGCGGAGGGATCTCCGCCGATCCGACGCGACCCAGCGGCGACGGGCCGGGTCCCAGCGATCGAGCACCGCCCCGCGAAGGAGCAACGGCTGCGGCCACCGCACCGCCTCGCCCCGGGGATCGAGCCACTGCACGGTGAGGACCTCGCGGTTGCTCTGCTCGATGCGGTCGGCTCGATCCAGATCGACGTCCGCCGAGAACCCGGTCCGGGTCCCGAGCGAGCGCATCATCCGATCACCCTGTCGCGGGAAGATCAGGAAGACCCCCGTCGCGGCCGCGAACGCCAGCACCCCGCACACTCCGACCAGCAGCCGGAACTGCAGCACCGGGGCCCGACCGGTGCCGGGCTCGACCGGGGGCACCACGGTGTCGGCCACGATCGCCCGTCGGGCGGCCCTGGCCGCGTCGAGACCGCTCCGCAGCCGGTTCAGCATGAGCACATGGATCGTCTGCAGCGAGAAGACCAGCACCAGGAGACCGAAGAGCAGCTCGAAGGAGTAGAGGATCGACGCGACCACGCAGACCACCGACAGGGCCACGATCTGGCGATCCTCCCGCACCGTCCGCTGCTCGTAGAGCCGCAGGGTCGCCAGCAGGCACGCCAGCCGCCCCACCACCGCCATCGTGTTCTCGGGGTCCGGCCGCTGCAGGAAGGACGCGATCAGCCAGATCGCGATGCCCGCCGCGATGATGCTCACCGCCCGTCGCGGCATCCGGCGACCACGCGGCCCGTCGGCGATGTAGCCGCTCGCGATCACCGCCCCGCCGAGCAGCAGCCCGAGCTCGAACTCCCGCAGGGCCACCGCGTGCGCGACGACCGCGAGCAGGACCTCGATCCGAAGGTGCCGACCGTAGCGGGCGAGCGGGGTCACGCCGCCGCCTCCGCGCCGCGGTCCCGTCGCGCCGTGAACTCGTCGAGACTCGACGGAAGCAGATGCCACGCCCCCTCGTGTCCGAGCGAGGTGTCCACCCGATCCGGATGCACCACGACCAGCGACGCCGCGGTCGGCGCGGGGACCGGTCGCACCGAGTCGGATCGGTCCTCGTCGAGCTCGA
>JAUIHC010000307.1 GCA_030432455.1 Phycisphaerae bacterium
GTCGAGGAGTACCTGCTCGACCTCGTTCCCAGCGACACCGTGGACGACGCCCGCGTCCTGTGGAACCGCTGGCGACCGAGCGGTCGATTCCATGCCGACCTGCACTGGTCGCGTCGCGACGGACGAAGCGAGCTCGATCTCGAGGCCGAACCGCTCTGGGCCGAGATCGACACCGCCATCGGACGCACCCGCGTGACCGCGGAACGGGGTCGGCTCGTCTTCGGCGACGGCGCCATCGAGATCGACGATCTCGCCGTCTCGTTCGGTCCCGACGGCCGCGAGGACGGCGCCCTCCGACTCTCGGGCGACTACGGATACGACGACACCGATCGGATCATGCACCTGACCGGCATCCTCGACGACGGTCGCTTCGAGGCGCCGGCGATCGACGAGGTCATGCGACTGGCCGTCGGCGAGGCGTTCGCGGAGTGGTGGCGGGACCGCGAACCTCGGGGGCGTTTCCGGGGTCGGTTCGACATCACCACCGGCGCCGAGCGTGCGATCGACGCGGCCCTGACGCCATCGTCGTTCTCGCTGCTCTCACGAATCGACGCGCCCGAGAGCCGCGGCGGCGGACGCATCCTCGGGGACGGAACGGTGCGGATCGACGACCGCCGCGTCGCGATCGGCCCGCTCGAACTGCTGAGCGACGACGGGTCTCGACTCGGCCTGGAGATCCGGGTGGACGACGTGGAGCGCCCGGAGGTGGCGGCGAGATTCCGGATCGCGCTGCCGAGTGCGGACGCGCCCGAGGCGGGCTTCCTTCCCCCGCCCTTCTCCTCGCTCCTCGCCGCCGAGGACCTCGCCGCCACCGGCATCGTGGCGACCGGCGAACTCGTCGCCCGCTTCGGAGACGACTCCGACGGCACGGTGCCGATCGATCCCGGGGTGCCCGACTACTACCGGGCCGAGGGCACGCTCGACTTCGAGTCGCTGCGCTGGATGCTCGGCGGTGCCGCGATCGAGAGCGGGCCACCGTCGCGGCCGATTCGAATGGAGCTCGACGCGATCGACGGTCGGCCGAGCTGGTTCGATCTCGCCGCCGCCCTGCCGGCGGTCCGGGTCTCGGACCGCCTTCTTCGCAATGTCGTGCTCCGCGGGGAACTCGCGTCCGAGACCGCATCGATGCCGGGCGCGATCCGGATCACATCCACCAACGGCCGACTCGGCGATGGCGACATCCGCCTCGACGCGCTGGTCGATCCGGAGTCCGGTCGGTACCAGATCGACGTCGGGGTCACCGACGTGCCGCTGGACGCGCTGGCATCCTCCGCGGAGTCGTCGGCTCCGGATTCCGCGGCGGCGAGCGGCGAGGACGATCGGCTCCCCGGCCGGGTCGATGCGCGGATCCGGGTGCAGGGACATCCCGACGATCCCGCGACCCGGGTCGGTCGCGGCCGCATCGAACTTCGCGAGGCGCGACTGGCCGACGGCGGGGCGCTCGCCCTCCTTCAGATCGGGCAGTTGATGCCGCCGATCGCCGATGAGATGGCGACCGCGGAAGCCGATCTCTGGATCGACGGGTCGGTGGTCGCGTTGGAGAATGTGCGGCTCGAAGCGGAGACCATCCGGCTCGACGGCCGCGGCACGATGCGACTCGAGGACTGGGCGTGGTCGATCCGCCTGGTTCCCCGAGGCACGCTCCCCGCGATCGCGGACCTGGTCTCGGCGATCTCGGGAACCCTCGGGGCGCTCGACATCTCCGGAACCCCGGACGAGCCGGTGGTGACCTTCACCCCGCTGCCGCCGCTCGTGCCGCTGCCCCGCTGGCCCCAGCCCGCCCCTCCGGCACCAGATACAGTCGCCCCTCCGGCCGATCCCTCGGCCACCCCCACGACCGCGGAGACGAGGCCTTGAGCCGACCCACCGATCGACCATCCGACCCGCACGACCGCGACGAGGCGATCCGCGCTCTCGCCGAGGCCCATGCGGGCACCGACGACCCTCGCGCTCTCGCGATGGTGGAGACGATGATCGCCACCGCGCTGCGACTCTCGCGGGACGGATCCGACCTCGGAGAGCTCAAGCTGGTCTCCAGTTCGCTGAAGGAGCTCCGCTACGCCTACCGCACCTTCCGGCCGTGGAAGGACGCGCCCAAGCTCTCGATCTTCGGGTCCGCCCGCACGCCCGAGGACCACCCCGACTACGAGGCGGCCCGCGAGTTCGGACGACTCATGGGCGAGGCGGGATGGATGTCGATCACCGGCGCCGGCGACGGCATCATGAAGGCGGGACACGAGGGGCCGGGGCAGGAACGCAGCTTCGGGCTGCGGATCCGGCTTCCGTTCGAGACCACCGCGAACGACGTGATCGCCCGCGATCCGAAGCTGGTCAACTTCCGGTACTTCTTCACCCGCAAGGTGATGTTCGTCACCAACTCCGCCGCCATCGTCGCCCTCCCCGGCGGCTTCGGCACGATGGACGAGCTCTTCGAGGCGCTCACCCTCATCCAGACCGGCAAGTCGAGTCCCATGCCGGTGGTGCTGCTGGAGGGCGAGGGCGGAACCTACTGGCCGCGGTGGCTGGCGTTCATCCGCGAGGAACTGCTCGACAACGGCTGGATCAGCCCGGCCGACCTCTCGCTGATCGAGATCGCGACCGATCCCCGCGACGCCCGGGACCGGATCCTCCGCTTCTATCGCAACTACCACTCCAGTCGCTACGTCGGCGACCGATTCGTGATCCGACTGCGACGCGCCCCGGATGCCGCGGAACTCGCGTCGCTGGCCGAGGAGTTCGGCCATCTCGCCAAGGACGGACGATTCGAGACCGGCGGCCCCTTCGCCGGAGAGACGGTCGCGACCGAGCTTCCCCGACTGCACTTCAAGTCGCGTCGCCGCGACTTCGGAAGCCTTCGGAGGCTGATCGACCGGATCAACGAACTGCCGATGCCGGACGCGTCATGATCGTTCCGGCCTCCCGGAGCCGGACGATCACCGCGGTCGCGACGACGCTCGCGATCTCGATCTCGTTCCCGGGCTGCACCTCGGCACCGCCTCCGGTGCCGACCACGACCGCCCTCGCCGAGACCCCGCGTCGTCCGCCGGAGCCCCGTCCCGGTCTGGTCGTCGAGCGACTCCGGGTCCGAGGCGATCACGCACGGCTGGACACCGCCCTGGCCGCTCTGGCCGAGACCGCGTCGTCGCCTTCGGAGGCGGAACGATGGCGGCGCGAGGGCTTTCTCGTCCGCATCATCGACGAGGACGAGCTCGCCGACTTCGAGGCGACCCTCGGTCCCGACGTGGTGCCGGTTCGAACCTGGCACGGCGAAGCCACCGGATGGCGATCGGCGGCCCGCCGACGACTGACTCGGGGATCGGTGATCCTGCTCGACGGCCGCGCCCGCCCGATCGACGATCGACTGCTGACCCTTGCGGTGCGAGGCTGGTCGGTTCCCCTCGTCGATGGCGCCGGCGTCCAGATCGAACTGGTGCCGCACCTGCAGTCCACCACCATCGATCCCCTCTCGCCCCCGCCCCCGCCCGGCGAGTTCCGCGGCGTGCCCCTCACCCCCGCGATCGAACGCGTGCTGCAGTCCGACGAGGTGCTGCTGGTGGCCGCGGTGCAGAACCGCCGCCAGGCCACGCCCTCCATGAACGACGGGGAGCCCGAGTCGGACGACCGGTCGGCTGCTCGAGAGACCGCGCGGACGAATCCGGCCGAGGACTCGCCGCCCGCGTCGTCGGGCGCCGGACCGGGTCCCGACGGAGGCCTCCCACCCACGCTGGCCTCGTGTCTGGTCGGGGCGCCGATCGCCGGCGAACGCGGCGTCCTGCTCATCCGAGGTCGCCCGCACCCCGCGGTCGGACTGCCGAGCGAGACGTCCGCGAATCCTGCCGAGGCCGACCGGATTCGCTGAACGCGGACGACCGAGACGCCCTCCGACGGTTCCCCCCGCTATCCTCGAACTCGTCATGCACCGCATTCCCCCCAACGACCCTGCTCACGTCCGCTCGCGTCGCCGCGCGGTCCGGGAGCGCCTCCGCCAGCGCACCCTCGGGCCGATCTCGGTGGTGCCGACGCTGCTCACGCTGGCGAACCTGGTCTGCGGATTCGCGGCGATCCACTACGCGACCAAGCCGTTCGGCGAGACCGCGCTCCTCGGCTGGACGACGATCACGGTGGGCGGCAGCCTGGTGTTCCTCGGCATGTTCTTCGACGCGGTGGATGGATCGGTCGCACGGCTCACGCGATCGACCTCGGATCTCGGCGCCCAGCTCGACTCGATCGCCGACATCGTGAGCTTCGGCGTCGCGCCCGCGTTCCTGATGCTCGGTCTGGTGGACCACTACTACCGCCTCGGCGGCGATGCGGCGACGCCTGCGTTCATCGGACCGGGCGTCGACTCGGTCTACGGCAAGGCGGT
>JAUIHC010000308.1 GCA_030432455.1 Phycisphaerae bacterium
CAGATTCGGGTCGTTGTCCTGGATCTCGGCGATGAGGTCGCCCTCACGCACCATCTGGTTCTCGACGACGTGCACTCGTCGGACGCGACCCTCGACCGGCGCTTCGACGTTGACCCGACGATCGAGCGGGTTGAAGGCGATCACTCGGCCGGTTCCGCGGACCGACTGCTGCCAGGGCACCACGAACACGCCGAGCATGAGCACCGCGGAGAGCACCGCGAGGCCGCGGGCGAGCAGGCGGGTGCGCCGCGCCGTGCCCGCGAGCACCATGGTGTTCATCGGCGGCGGGGCGAGATCGACCGCCGTCTGGGCGATGGACGAGTCAGCCAACGGTGAAGCCCCCGGGAATCAGTTCGACGGTGCGGGCGAAGCGGGCGGCGATGTCGGGATCCCGGGTCGCGACCACGACCGTGGTGTCGAGATCCGGATGGGTCAGGGCGGCGGCGAGATCGTCGGTGGTCCGCTGGTCGAGACCGTCGAGGATCTCGTCCACGAGCAGCAGGCGGGGTCGCATCGCGAGGGCTCGGGCGACGAGCAGCCGGGCACGCTGGCGACCGGTCAGGGGAAGACCGCCGGTGACCAGTTCGGTCGCGAGTCCGTCGGGCATCGCCCGGACCGTGGCATCGAGGCCGACCGTCTCGAGGGCCCGCTGGACGTCGGCGAGTCCGAGGTCGGTGCGGCCGAGCCGGATGTTCTCCGCGATCGATCCGGTCACGAGGTCGCCCGCCCGCAGCAGGCACGCGTCCTGTCGCAGCGAGGCGAGGTGCCACGATCGGACATCGAGGCCGTCCACCGCCACGGTTCCGCCGTGCGGCCGTCGCATGCCGAGGAGCATCTCGAGGACCGAGCTCGTTCCGCTGCCCCGGGCACCGAGGATCGCGATCCGCTCGCCGGGTTCGATCTCGAGGTCGAGGCCTTCGAAGGTCGGGCGTCCGCCGAACCGGGCGTGCGAGAGTCCGCGAGCCGTCACGCGAGCGGGCAGGCCGGTGGGGGCCGCGGTCTCGCCGTCGCCCCGCTCCAGCGGGAGGTCGAGAAGATGTCCGAGCTTGTCCACGGCGGCGACCGCGTCGTACCACGCCTCGAACTGCTTGCCGAGCTTCGAGATCGACGCGACGATCGCCGAGACGATGATCTCGCTCGCCACCAGCTGCCCGAGGGTCAGCTGCTGATCGAGCACGAGCCAGCCGCCGATCACCAGGAGGAGGGTCGCGGCGAGCACCTCGAGACCGAGCAGGCTCGAGATCTGTCGGAGCAGGATCCGGAAGTGCGATCGTCGGGCGTCGAGGTAGCCGCGGACGAGATCGTCGGCGCGTCGCGACGCGAGTTCGAGACCGCCGGGGCCCTTGAAGACCCGCGGATGCCGGGCGAGTTCCTCCAGCCAGTCCACGACTTCGTACTTGTGCTTCGACTCGGCGATGCTGGTCGCCAGAGCGCCGCGGCCGGCGACGAAGACGATGCCGGCGAGCGCGGTCACCAGCAGGATCGAGAATGCCAGAAGGAATGGGTGATAGAACGCCAGGACGGTGAGACCGATGATCGCGCTGAGCACCAGGTTGATGCCGGTGAGCAGCAGCATCGATGCGCTCTTCTGCACCGTGATGACGTCGAGGAACCGGTTGACCAGTTCCGGCGCGTGCACGCGGTCCATGGCGCCCAGATCGGCGTGCGGGATGCGATGGGCGAGGTCCGAGCCGAGTCGCACGAAGATGCGTCGTTGGATGACCTCGGCGACCGCGTGCTGAAGACCCCGCAGCGCCGCGGCGACCGCGAGGCACAGGAACAGCACCGCCGCGAGGGCGACGAGTCCCTGCAGGAACGGACCGCTTCGCGCGCCGAAGCTCAGGTTGCTGATGAAGGCGTTCACCGCCAGCGGCAGGGCGAGGTAGAGGAGTCCGGTGATCGCACTGAAGATCGCGATCGTCCACAGCTCGGACGACTCCGGTCGCATCAGGGCGACCAGTCGGCGGACCGGGGGGATCGTGCGGTGCCCGGTCCGTTCGTGACCGCCGGGGGTGGCGGCCGCGTCGGCGAGTCGTTCGGGATGCACCACCGCCACGTCCACGAGGGAGGTCGGACGGTCCGCGCCAAGAAGTCGGGTGAGGGCCGATCGGCTCACCAGGCGACCGGTGTCCGAGTCGTCGCGGGTCGTCCAGACGCGGGCGGCGAGGAGTCCATGTCGCTGGATCACGATCCAGGCGCCGGTCGGGCGGCTCCAGGTGACGATGGGGACCCGATCATCCGCCAGCCAGACCGCGTCCATCACCGACATCCGACGGAGTTCGACGTGGAGTCCGGTCCGCGTGGTGGCGGCCTGGAGACGCTCGAGAGGTTCGGCGGCCGAGGAACGGATCGCCGACCCGACCGAATCGGACAGGTCGAGGGTGAACTCGCGGCAGAGCATCTCCACGAGGCGGTCGGTGGCGATCGTGAGCGACCGGTCGTCTGCAGTCGGATGGGAGGGCGCGGCGTCGTCGGTGAGGGCGACCACGAAGAGCTCCGGAAGGGAGGGGCGGGCAGCGAGAACGCCGCAGAATGCCCGGTGGTTCGCGAATCATACGATCCCAGAGTCAGGAAGTGAGAGTCTGGTGTCGGAAATGCACCCCATTCGGAGGTCGATCCCCCACAGGGTATGGAGATCGAGGTCGCGGCCAACCTGAGGCTCGTGGATCACGAGTCCCGGCACGCAACGTCACACGGCGACCGAGTCACGCCGCTCAATAGCGCAGACCGACGACATTCTCGGACGTCCGACTGACCGGGACTGATCGGTGCCTGTCCCCAATTCGGGGTCGGTGCCTGTCCCCAATTCGGGGTCGGTGCCTGTCCCCGATTCGAGGTCGGTGCCTGTCCCCAATTCGAGGTCGGTGCCTGTCCCCGATTCGAGGTCGGTGCCTGTCCCCAACTCGGGATCGGTGCCTGTCCCCGATTCGAGGTCGGTGCCTGTCCCCAATTCGGGGTCGGTGCCTGTCCCCGATTCGAGGTCGGTGCCTGTCCCCGATTCGAGGTCGGTGCCTGTCCCCGATTCGGGGGTCTCGGCTGCCGATCAGCCGGCGGCTTGGGTCATCACCCAGAGCATTTCTCTCGCGATCTGGGCGCACCGCTCGTCGTAGGTCGCTGCCTCTTCAGGGGTTCCGTCCGAAACCTTCGGGTCCACGAACGGCACCGCAAACCGCCCCGTCGCCCCCGGCACGAACGGGCACTTCCGGTCCGCATCGTCGCACACCATGACCGCCGCGAAGCCCTGCGCCGGGTTCGGTGCCGCCGCGAACGGCTTCGAGAAGCACGTCTGCACCGGGAGTTCCTCGCCCAGCCGCACGTGGTAGATCGGATTCCGGTTGCCGGTCGTCTGGTCGATCTCGAAGCCTGCCCTGCTCATCGCGGCGACCGCCCGGGGATTGAACGCGGTCGCCTCGGTCCCGCCCGACCAGGTCGTCGCCTCGATGCCGGTCCGGGCCGCCGCCGCCCTCGCCCACAGCTGGGACATGTGACTCCGACGGCTGTTGTGGGTGCAGACGAACACAAGGTCGATCGGCGTGCCGGCCTCCCGCGACTTCGCGATCCAGGTCGCCAGCGGCCTCAGCACCGCCCGCCGCTCCTCCGGGATGCGGTCGAACTCGGCTTCGCGGGCATCGAGATAGGCGTCGAGGGCGGGGAGCAGCGGGGTCGGGGTCATGGTGGTCGAAGTCTCCGTCGGTCGGAACGCGGTGAACGGAGCAAGCATCAGGACGAGGGCGGTGACGAGGGCGGCGTGCATGGTGGTCTCCAGAAGGTGGCGTGATGATGCCAGTGTGTGCTTCGGACGGCCACCGATCGATCGATGCCCGAATCCAATCTTCACACCGCCGGTACGCTGACGATCCCGGAGGCGACCGTCGTCGGTCCGGCGTCGCGACCCGACCGCCCGCTTCGGGCCCCCTGACACTGATTCCCCCTGACATCGACCCCTGACATCGACCCCTGACATCGACAAGGAACCGCTCATGATCCGCACCGCCGTGCTCTCGTCGCTCGTTCTGGCCGCCGTGCCTGCCGCTCTCCTGGCCGCGCCGCCCACGCCTGAGGAGATCGAGGCCAAGACCGGCGCCGCGATGGCGTACTACCGCGAGCAGGGCGAGAACTTCGACATCGAGTCTCCCGAGTTCGTCGCGGTGCTCGACGAGCAGCTCGAAGGCGTCGATCCCGCCGAGTGCGGTCTCGACGAGATCCGCGGCATGGCCATGCTCTGGATGTACACGCCCCACGCGAAGCCCGCATGGATCGAGCGGGTCCGCGAGATCGGCAACGGCGAGCAGTGGCTCGATGCGGCGATCCTTCTCGCCCAGTACGTCGACGCGCCCGCGGCC
>JAUIHC010000309.1 GCA_030432455.1 Phycisphaerae bacterium
CTCTACTCTCGACTCTCGACTCTCGACTCTCTACTCTCTCATCGCGTTTCGAAGCACCCCCAACCCCTCGATCTCGACCTCCATCCGATCGCCCGCCTTCAGGCGGATCGGGGGCGTCTTCGCGAAGCCGACTCCCGGGGGCGTGCCGGTGAGGATCACGTCTCCGGGTTCGAGAGCCACGAACGACGAGAGATGCGCGATCAGGGCGGGCACGCGGAAGATCAGCTGATTCGTGTTCGAGTCCTGCACCGTCTCGCCGTCGAGTCGAAGCTGGATGCGAAGCACATGCGGGTCGGGGATCTCGTCGGTCGTCGCGATGAACGGGCCGAGCGGGCAGAAGCCTTCGCAGCTCTTGCCTCGCTGCCACTGCCCGTCGGCGAACTGGAAGGCCCGGGCCGAGAGGTCGTTCGCGCACGCGTATCCGAGCACATGCTCCATCGCCGACGACTCGTCGATCCGCCACGCGCGGCGACCGATCACCACCGCGAGTTCGGCCTCGTAGTCGGTGTCGCTCTCTCCGAGCGGCATCGGGACGGGCACATCCGGGCCGACGACGTTGTTCGGGAACTTCGAGAAGACCAGTGGCGAGGCGGGCGGCTCCATGCCGCTCTCGGCGGCGTGATCGGCGTAGTTGAGCCCGATGCAGATCACCTTCCCCGGTCGCGGCACCGGCGAGTGCAGGGTCACGCGATCGTGCGGGACGAGGGGGAGACGCTCGCGATCCGCACGCACGCGATCGAGCACGACGTCGTCGAGATCGAACCGTCGTGAGAGGCCGAGATCGACGCGACTCGGGTCCGATTCAGGCAGCAGGGCCGTCGCGTCGCGGACCCCCGCGTCCTCGTGGATCCCGAACCGGATCGCGGGGTCGGCATCGCTCTGGAAGTGGACGATCTTCATGGGTCGGAAGGTACCGGACGCTCACAGGTTTCCGGACATCCGGGGTGTCTTCAATGACGGTTTCAGGCGAATCGAGTCGGCAGGTGTCCCCATGGGGACGCTCGGGGTTGAGTTGCCCCGGTCCGACGACGAAGATGCACGGTTCGACAATCGCGTGCCTGAGGCATGCGGGACCTGCAACGTTCCTATTCACAGCGACTTCGATTCCCGGACCCATCAGACATGAGTCATCCGCTGCCCACGCCCCGCGACACCAAGGTCCTTGTCATCGGCTGGGACGCCGCCGACTGGCGGGCGATCCGCCCGCTGCTCGCCGAGGGCAAGATGCCCAATCTCCAGAAGATGATGGACGAGGGGGTGCACGGGAACAACTCGACGCTCAACCCCATCCTGAGCCCGATGCTCTGGACCTCGATCGGCACCGGCAAGCGTCCCTTCAAGCACGGGATCCACGGGTTCAGCGAGCCGACGCCCGACGGCAAGGCCGTCCGCCCGATCACCAATGTGAGCCGAAAGTCCAAGGCCGTCTGGAACATGCTCAACCAGACCGGCAAGAAGTGCAACGTCGTCGCGTGGTGGCCGTCGCACCCGGCCGAGCCGATCGACGGCGTCATGGTCAGCAACTGGTACCAGACCGCCCGCCACATCAAGAACGCCGACATCGATCCGGAGATCGGCAAGCCCAAGCCCGGGGCCCACGGCTGGGAGTCGGAACAGTGGGAGATGGCGCCGGGCACCGTGCATCCGGCGTCGCTCGCGAAGAACCTGCAGGAGTTCCGCTTCCACCCCCTGGAGCTCGACGCCGAGCATGTCGGGCCGTTCATTCCCAGGTTCGGCGAGGTCGATCAGGAGAAGGATCAGCGGCTGGTCGGCTTCGCCAAGACCCTCGCCGACACCGTCAGCGTCCACGGCGCCGCGACGGCGCTCATGCAGCTCGAGCCGTGGGACTTCATGGCCGTCTACTACGACGGCATCGACCACTTCGGCCACGGCTTCATGAAGTACCACCCGCCGCGGCAGGACTTCATCAAGGAGGAGGACTTCGAGATCTACAAGGGCGTCGTCGAGGGCGGATACCGCTTCCACGACATGATGCTCGGGGCCCTTCTGCACCTCGCGGGCGAGGACACGACCGTGATCCTCGTCTCCGACCACGGCTTCCACCCCGACCACCTTCGACCCGAGCACATCCCGGTCGAGCCCGCCGGCCCCGCGATCGAGCACCGGCCCTATGGCATCTTCGTCGCCAAGGGACCGGGCATCCGCAAGGGCGAGGTCGTCCACGGGGCGAGCGTGCTCGACCTCACGCCGACCGTCCTCACCTGCTTCGGGCTGCCGGTCGGTGAGGACATGGACGGCAAGCCGCTGGTCACGATCTTCGAGGAGACCCCCGAGATCGCCACGGTTCCCAGCTGGGACGAGATCGAGGGGCCCCACCCGCACGGCATGCATCCCCCGGATGCGCACCTGGACAGCGTCCAGAGTGCCGAGGCGATGAAGCAACTCGTCGAACTCGGATACATCGAGGAGCTCAACGACGACACCAACGAAGCCGTCCGCGAGACGGTCCGCGAGCTCCACTACAACCTCGCCCAGGCGAACATGGACGGCGGTCGGTTCAAGGAGGCCGCGGAACTGCTGGAGCAGATCTGGAACGACTGGCCGCGCGAGCACCGCTTCGGTCTGAACTACATCGCCTGCCTCGGGGCCCTCGAGCGATGGGAGGAGCGGGGACTCGCGATCGAGCGGTTCGCGATGAACGTCAGGGCCGGTTCGGAGTGGGCGCTGGAGGAGCTGGAGCGGATCCGGCCCGAGGCCGCGAAGTACGGCGTCACGCTGCCCACCCCCACGCGGGCCGAGGGCGAGGACGCCGCGCAGGTCGCACAACTCGATCCCGACGCCCCCCCCGTCGATCTCGGCGGTGAGGACGCGGACGCGACCGAGGACGGCCCGAAGGAGGAGATGCCGAAGAAGCTCTCCTTCGAGATCCGCAAGGTCATGAGCCTGCTTCAGCCGATGGGGGCGACGCTCGAGTGGCTCATGGCCCAGCAGGCGATCCACACCGGCGACGGTGAGCGGGCCAAGCCGTTCCTCGACCGCATGACCGAGGCCTCGAAGGACAGTTCCAAGCCCGAGATGCACAACCAGCTCGGCCACTCGTACCTGCGGATCGACGCGGTGTCGGAGGCCAAGGCATGCTTCGAGCGGGCGATGGAGACCGACGACGAGAACAGCGACGGCCGTCGCGGACTCGCCGAGGTCGCGGTCCGCGAGGAGGACTGGGAGAACGCGGTCGAGCACGCCCTGACCGCCACCGAACTCCTCTTCCAGAACCCGCGGGCCCACTACCTGCTCGCCCGCGGGCTCGAGGGCCTCGGCGACGATGAGCACGCGAAGATCGCCTACGGGGTCGCGATCGGACAGGCTCCCGGATTCCTCGAGGCCCGCGAGCATTACCTCGCGATGCTCGATCGTCTCGGGGACGAGGCCGGGGCCGCGGCTCAGCGAGAGGCGATCGAGACGCTCCGCGACTCCGCGATGCTCGAGGAGGCCGCGAAGGCCGACGACCTCGACCGCGTGGCCGAGGCGATCGCCCATACTCGGGCCCAGCGGCGTCCGCATCTGGAGACCCTGCCGCCGGCGGGTCCGGGTCCCGAGCTTCCGGCCGACCAGGCGCCGGTGGTGATCGTGAGCGGGCTTCCCCGCTCGGGCACCTCGATGATGATGCAGATGCTCGTGGCGGGCGGACTCGATCCGTACACCGACCAGAAGCGGGAGGCCGATTCGGACAACCCTCGCGGCTACTACGAGCACGAGAACGCGACGAAGCTCGCGTCCGATCGGTCGTGGCTGCCCGAGTCGCGGGGCAGGGTCGTGAAGATCGTCGCCCAGTTGCTGCCGTACCTGCCGCGAGGCGAGCGATACAAGGTCGTCTTCATGGACCGTGATCTTCGTGCCATCGTCCGCAGTCAGCGGGTGATGCTCGATCGGCTCGGACGCGAGGGCGGCCGACTCTCCGACGGTCGCATGATGACCACCCTCGACGCCCAGGTGGCCCAGGTCGAGCGGCTCATCGCCCGCCGACCGGACGTGGACGCGATCTTCGTGGATTACGATGAGGTGGTGCGCGATCCGGCCGGACAGGCCGCCCGGCTCGCCGCGTTCCTCGGCGACCTCGATGCCTCCGCGATGACGGCGGCGGTCGATGGTTCGCTGCGTCGTCAGAAGGCGGACGGCTGATCGCGCGTCGATCGACGATCCTCGGCCCGTTCCGTTCCTGGGAGTCCACCTCGTGACCGTCGATCGCGTCGTCTACGCCGTCCTTCATGTCGATCCCGAGGTCGTTCGGGGGATGGACGCCGCGGTCGCGGATCGGCCCGACGCCTGTTCGGTCCTGCTGCGGCGCCCGACGATGACCGGGGAGGTCTCCACCCTCGC
>JAUIHC010000310.1 GCA_030432455.1 Phycisphaerae bacterium
CATGTTCGGTCTCGGCCTCGTGCTGCACGGCTCACCGGTGCGGTACCTGCGGGCGGTCGAGGAGGCGGCGACCGGATGCGCCGGCATCATCGTGCAGTTCCCGCTCTACGCGGGCGTGATGGCGATGATGTCGGCCAGCGGGCTGCTCGCGATGTTCGCCGATGCCGCGAACGCGGCGAGCACGCCCGGCACGCTTCCGCTGCTCACCATGTCGAGTGCGGCGATCGTGAACGTGTTCGTGCCGTCGGGTGGCGGTCAGTGGGCGGTGCAGGGACCGATCGCGCTGGTCGCCGGCGCCGACGCGGGCGTCCCGCTCGGCCGGATGGTCATGAGCGTCGCCTACGGCGATCAGTTGACGAACATGCTCCAGCCCTTCTGGGCACTTCCCCTGCTCGCGATCACCGGCGTCAAGGCCCGGGACATCGTCGGATACACGGCGATCCTGATGCTGCTGGCGGGAGCATGGATGGCACTCGCCCTGCTCGTGTTCTAGAGAACCGAGAGGAGAGAACAGATGAAGCGCCACCCATTCTCCATTCTCTACCTTCCATTCTCTACCCCACACACCACGCATACTGATCGACGACCTCGACCTCCCCGCCGAGCGCCTTCGCCGCCCGCCACGGCCAGCGGGGATCCCGCAGGAACTCCTTGCCGATCGCGATCGCGTCGGCGTCGCCGTCGGCGAGGACCTTCTCGGCCAGTTCGGGGTCGTGCAGTTCGCCGACCGCGATGACCGGCATCGCCTCCACGCCCCGCCGGACCGCCGCGGCCCAGGGAACCTGGAACCCCGGACCGACCGGAATGTCGGCCTTCGCGTTGCCGCCGGTGGAGATGTCCACCGCGTCGCAGCCGCGTGCCTCGAGCGCCCGCGCGAAGGCCACCGAGTCGTCGGTGCTCCAACCACCGAGGTCGTCGCGCCAGTCGGTTCCGCTGAACCGGACGATGAGCGGGGTGTCGTCGGGCATCACGGATCGCATCGCGTCGAAGCATTCCAGCGGGAACCGCATGCGATTCTCGAGGCTGCCGCCGTACGCGTCGGTGCGATGGTTCGAGAGTGGTGAGAGGAAGCTCGAGAGCAGGTAGCCGTGGGCCGCGTGCATCTCGACGAGATCGAAACCGACGCGGACGGCACGGCTCGCGGCGTCCGCGAACGCGGTGCGGACCTCGTCGAGGTCGGACGGGCCCAGTTCGGCGGCGGGGGGTGCGATGTTCTCGTAGCTGTCGGGGCTCGCCCCCACCGTCGTCCATCCGCCCTCGTCGGGTCCGACGTAGCCCCGAGCGGGTGCCCAGGGGTGGGCGTGCGAGGCCTTGCGACCGGCGTGTCCGAGCTGGATGCCGATCGCCGCCTTCGGTGCGACCTCGCGGACGGTGGCGACCACGCGGGCGAGGGCCCGCTCGCAGTCGTCGTTCCAGAGTCCGAGGCAGTTCGGGGTGATTCGACCCCGGGCCTCGACCGCGGTGGCCTCGACGACGACCAGTCCGGCCCCCGAACACGCCAGGGATCCGAGGTGGACGTGGTGCCAGGCGGTGGCCACCCCCTCGACCGCGGAGTACATGCACATCGGGCTCACCACGATGCGGTTGCGGAGGGTCAGCCCGCGGAGGCTCAGGGGGCGGAGGAGATGCGGGGGGTCGCCTGACGGATGGGAATCGGGGGTGGTCATGGGGTCGGATCGTAGAGGGTCGCGTCGCCCGGAGAGGGCGGGCCCGCCGCTATCATCCGTGCCTTGTCCGGCGGCCTCGCCGCCCCCAACCCACCACCGGAACGAGACCGATGCCGACCAAGGCCACCGACGTCAAGAAGGGCCAGTTCATCATCTGGGAAGGCCAGCTTCACCAGATCCTCGACACCGAGCACGTGAAGCCCGGCAAGGGGCCGGCGTACGTGCAGGCGAAGATGAAGAACGTCAAGGTCGGCGGCATCAAGATCAACCGCCTGAACTCCGACGATCGCCTCGACGAGGTGAACGTCGATCGACGCGAGATGCAGTTCCTCTACGACGGTGGCGGTCGCGGCGACGGTCCGTTCATCTTCATGGACAACGAGAGCTACGACCAGATCGAGATCGACTCGGAAGTGCTCCCCAAGGACCAGAGCCAGTGGCTCAAGGAGAACACCGAGTGCGTGGTGAGCATGTTCGACGGCAAGCCGCTGTCGGTGCAGCTGCCCGCCGCGATCGAGCTCACGGTCACCGACACCGCCCCGCAGGCGAAGGGGGCGACGGCGAGCAACCAGAACAAGGAGGCGTTCGTCGAGACCGGCGCGAGAATCCGCGTGCCACCGTTCATCGAGAACGGCCAGGTCGTCCGGGTGAACCCCGAGACCGGCGAGTATCTCGGGAAGGCGTGAGCGGGGGGACTCGAGGTTCGAGAGCAACACGGTTCCGCTCGCCCGTTCCCCCGGGGGAGGAGAACTGGGGGACGCGGGGCCGCGCCTGCTACCGACGTCTGCCGAAGGCGTTCATCCGCCGCTCGATCGCCGCGATGAAGTCATCGTCACCGGGAATCGCGCAGGCATAGGCACGGACGTGATCCGCGGCGGCGTCGAATTGACCGAGGTGCGACGCTGCCGCGGCGGCCACGCGATGAGCGAGGCCGCGGTCGGGTCCGGTTCCCGTACTGATCGTCTCGGCGGCGTCGAGAATCGATTCGAGGGCGGCGAGGGTCCGGTGGCGGAAGCGAGCGTCGTCGCGTCGAGCGGGGTCGTCGAGGCGGGCCCCGAGTCGGTCGGTCGCGATCATCGCGCGGAGCAGACTCGACCGGGTGTCCGGATTGCCGACGACGGCGGGGCTGAAGCCGACGAGATCGGCGTGCACGAATCGGCGAGCGGCCTGACGGCGACAGCGGTCTCGGGCGAGATCGAGGAAGGCGAGGGCGCGATCCGTGCCGAGGAAGGCGAGCGTCGCGTCCCAGTCGTCGTCGGTCAGGAGATCGGGGTGTTCGAGGGTGAGCAACCACTCGCCCCGCCAGCGTCGTTCGAGGTCGCGCGGACCGGCGATCAGCACGCGGACGAACGCCGCGGCGTCGAGACGGGTCTCGGGAACGACGCCGGTGGTCCACCGCTCGGGCGGCGGGGTGCCGTCGTCGGGCGTCCAACCGGCGAGCGGATCGAGGTCGCGATACCAGAATCGGTTCTTCGGGCAGGGGTGAAAGAGACGGCCGGGCGCGAGGATCGCGTCCATCGACAGCCAGAGACGGGCACCGCTGGGCAGAGTGGGCATGGTTCGGTCGCTCCCGACACGAGTTCAGGTGTGCGGGGGGTGTCCGAAGAAGACGAGGCCCCCGAGCCTCCCTGAGCGGGCCGCGGCAAAGGGTCGCGACCCGCACTCCGCCGGCGGAATCGGCATCCATGCCGACCGACGAGGCCAAGGAGAACCCCTCGAGCCGCAAGGACTTTCACCCTCCCGAAAATCGGGACAGGCGACAATTTCAAAATGTCGCCTGTCCCGATTTATGGCGTCTTCTGGCGGATCGGGTCGTCGCGGAGCCATCGCATCAGCGACTTGAGTCCGTCGCGGCGGGACCTTCCTCGTCACTTGTTGCCGACTTTCCGCGGCCCGCGGATCGTGGACGTCCTCGAGTCCGGGGCCGCAGGACGCGTCCCAGTCGCTGCTCCCAGATCGTCAGGGCCCTCTCGGTCATGAGCGGGAGGCCGGACTTCGAACCGGACTGGATCTCCTCGACGGTCGAGTCGGCCTGCCGCTCTCGAAGCATCGCCGACCATGCCTCAGGCGGGAATCTGCGTCCCCATGCCGCCGCGTCAACCAAGCCCATCCGGTCCACACCATCCACATGCGCCCGGGCACTCGACCACGGATGGTCCTCCGGTACCTCGACGAGTCCCGCACGAACGGGATTCCGTTCGACATAGAGCATGCACCGCAACATGTGCAGTTCGTCCATCGGCGTCGAAAAGTACCGAGCATGCCAGAGATGGCCCACCCGGGCGTGCCTCTTGTTGAACGCCTGAGCATGGATCCAATGAGTCTCGCCCACCGCCTTTCCGAGACCCTTCTCGCTCGTCGGAGTCAGGACGAGATGTACATGATTCGACATCAGGCACCACGCGAGAATGTCGACCTGATGCAAGCGACATCGACGCCGGAGACATCGAAGGTACGACCAGCGATCCTGATCGTCCAGGAACACCTGCTGCCGGTTGTTCCCACGATGGGTGATGTGGTGCGGCTCTCCCGGAAGAACGACTCGCGCGTGACGTGACATGGAGATTGTCCACGGCCCCGCGTCATCTTCGCCCTTGATCGCGACCGGTCACAAGACCGCCGACTTTTCTCGTGTAGAAAATCGGGACAGGCGATGCAGAAAATC
>JAUIHC010000311.1 GCA_030432455.1 Phycisphaerae bacterium
CCACCTGCGACACCGCGGGCGTGCTCGGACCAACGAGCGCCACCGTCGCGGCCCGGCTCGCGACCGAAGCGATCAAGGTGCTGGTCGGCGATCTCGCCGCCCTCGACCGCACGCTTCGGTCCACCGACCTCTGGCGGAACGAGCACCGGGCGATGTCGATCGACGACGCCTTCGATCCGGCGTGCCCGTGCTGCGTCGAGCGTCGATTCGAGTGCCTTGATGGCCCCGTCGATCGCGCCCGACCGCTTTGCGGTCGGAACGCGGTGCAGATTCGTCCGGATCGGGACGTGGAGGTCGATCTGGCCGGGCTCGCGGCGCGTCTCGGGGCCGCCGGCGACGCCTCCCTCGGTGACGGTGTCCTCTCATGGCGACCCGCCGACGAGCGAAGCCCGTCGGGCGAGCCGATCGAACTGACGATCTTCGCCGACGGTCGCACGGTCGTCGCAGGCGGCACCGACCCGGTCTGGGCGAGATCCATCACCGCCCGAATCCTCGGCACCTGACCGCGGCTACCATCGCTCTCACGCGTACTCCACTCTCCACTGCCCACTTTCCACTCTCCCGGCCTCCCCCCATGACCACCACCACCACCACCACGTTCGTCGACAGCATCATCCCCGCCGCCACCATGAGCCTCGGCTATCTCCTCTCCCTCGCCGAGGACATCCCCGCCGACCGCTGGGCCGACAAGGCCATCGAGGGCATGAACCACCCGGCGTTCCTCTACGGTCACCTCGCGATCTACGGCAACCGGATGCTCGAATTCATCGGCCGCACCGATCTCGTGAACGAGGTGCCGTTCGACGCCGAGAAGGTCGCCGCCGGTTCCGAGTGTCAGGACGATGCGTCGCTCTATCCGACCAAGGACGTCGTGCTGCCGTACCTCAAGGAGCGATACGAGACCGTGATCGCCACCCTGCCGTCGGTCGACCCCGAGGTCTTCGCGAAGGAGAACCCGGTCGAGGGACGGTTCCGCGAGATGCTTCCGACGATCGGCGCGGTCGCGGTCTTCATGCTCAACAACCACGTCATGATGCACGCCGGTCAGGTGAGCCATTGGCGTCGGGCGATCGGGCTCGGTCCGGTCATGTGAGTCCGCCGTCGTGTCATTCAGGGTCTTCACGAAGGAGTCCGTCATGACCGCCGTCCACCGTCGTCTTCTGATCGTCGTCGTCGCCGTTCTGGTCGGGTGCCTGATCCCGGGTGCACGGGCGTTCGGGCAGGGAACCAGCGGCACGATCCCCGAGCCGATGGGCTTGCGCGAGGTGTCCGAGCTCATCGGTCGCCGCATCCCGATGGACGGTCCGGCCCGGCGGGCGGTCGAGGAGGCGCACGACCGGTACCTCGAGTCGTTCGCCCGCTTCCGCGACACCGAGGTGAAGGACTTTCTCGACACCCTGCAGCGGATGGAGGGGTCGTCCAACGGCCGCATGCCCGAGCTCTCGCTGCTCGACGAGTTTCTCGACGAGTGGCGGGATGTCGTCCAGCGGGTCGCGAGCCTCGACGATGCGTTCTTCGCCGAGGTCGCAGGGCGGCTGCCCGCCGCCTCGGCGGACGGACTCGATCGGGTGCGTCGGGTTCGGGCCCGTCACCGTCATCTCCGCTCGATGGGCGGCATGATGGGCGGGATGGGCGGTGTCGGCACGCTCGACACCGCCTTCTGGAACCTCGATCCGACGCCGGAGGAGATCGCCGCCTGCGACGCGACCCTCCGCAGTTACGAGAGCATCATGCCGGGGCATGCCGAGAAGATCGCCGAGGCGACGGTCGGCACCCTGCGGACGATCGCGGCCATCCTGGTCGAGCAGGGCTTCGGCGACCTCGGCCCCGAGGACATGCAGGACCCCGAGCGGATGCAGGCGATGATGGCCGCGGTCCAGTCGGCGATGGCCGCGGCCTCCGGGGCGCTGTTCGAGGCGAACGAGGATGCCGAGAAGGCGGAGATCGCGGCCGCGGCGGGACTCCGACGCGGGCTGGATCCTGAACGATGGTGGCGTCTCAAGCGGATCTGGATGTCGTCGGCCTTCCCGATGGCAGGGACCGGCTGGATGAGCGGACCGGAGACCACGGTGCCGCGGTATGCCGAGATGATGCTGGAACAGGTCGAGGATCCGGCCGCCCGCGACGGCATCACGGCGGCGCTCGATGCGTGGTTCGCCACCGACGATCGGCTCACCGACGAACTCATCGAGAGCGGCCGGGAGCTCCTGGCCCGTCAGATGCGGGGCGACTTCATGGCGGGCTTCGACGGCGCCGCGGATCCGATGCGCGAGACCCGCGAGGAGCGGTCCGCCGCGGCCCAGGCCGCGATCGATCGGATGCTGTCGTTCATCGAGGACGATGCGGTGCGTGCCGATCTCGCGGCCCGCATCGCCGACGAGCCTCGATCGATCGTGCAGGGCGGCCTCGAGATCCCGATCGTGGATCAGGCCGAAGAGGACCCGGAGGCGTCTCGGTGGGAGGCGATGGCGGGCCGATCCCGCATGGCCCAGGGCGTGCCGACCCCGATCGCGCCGGACGAGTTCGACCTGATGACGATGATGCTCGGCCTCGACGAGGGCGAGACCACCATCGCCCGCGTCATGCTCGACGATCATCTGGAGGCGTGGTCGGCCACGATCGATCCGATCGTCGATCGGGCCTTCGCGCGGAGGACCTTCGGTCTCGACGGGGTGCCGGATCTTGGTGAGACCGAGGGACAGTGGGACGATCTTCGCGAGGCGTGGCAGACGAGCCGGCGGCTCGATGCGGCCTTCCAGACCGAGCTTGCCGACGCCTTCGCCCGCAACGATCGGACCGCGGCCTTCGACGCGATCCGCATCCAGCGGGGATTCGATCGCATGAACTCGATCGCCGGGGATGGCTTCGAGGGGCTCATGGGGATCCCCGTCGTGAATCCTGTGAGTCCGTACGGGGTGCTTGCGGAGTTGTCGCTCGACGACGAGGCCCGCGATCGGGCGATGGCGGCGGCGATCGCATCCGCGAGCGAGCTCGCGCCCGCGGTCGAGGGCTGGGAGGAGGTCCGGTTCGAGGAGGATCGCCGCGCGGCGCTCGAGCAGGTGCGGCTGGCGGTTCGCATGCGGGAACTCGCCTCGCTTCCCGCGGACGAGCAGATGGCCGAGGCCGCGGCCCTCGGCATGGCGCAGATGGCACCGTGGCTTCGGCAGCTCGAGTCCCGACGCACCGAGGCCATGCGGCGTCGCGGCGTGGTCGAGCGGGTCCTCGACACGCACGTGCTGCCGGATCTGCCGACGCTGGCGGCCCTCGAACTCCGCATCGCCATGCTCGACAGCGGTCGCCCCGTCGATGGCGAGGACGGCGCCGTGCTCGAGGTCGCTCGGAAGGTTCTTCGGCTTCGCGATCTCGACGAGTCGCAGGCGGTCGTCATCGAGTCGATGCTGCAGGATCATCTCGAAGTCGAGGTCGCCCTCGTCGAGGAGATGGCGAAGGCGGCGGGATCGCTGGACGATCCGGCGTCGGTCGACATGTCGGAGATCATGCGGCGTCAGGGAGTCGTGCAGCAGGAGATCGAGAAGTCGGCGTTCCGACGTCGCGAGCTCGGCGAGCGTCTGCTCCAGCGACTTCTCGACGTGCTCACCGAGGCGCAGGTCGCCCGGATTCCCGCCCTCGCGGAGCGGGCCGGCGGCTGAGGCGGACTCCCCTCGGATCGGCCGCACGCGGGGGACCGTACGATGCCCTGCGGAGGACTTCGCATGGCAGGTCGATTCGTACTCGCGCTCGACGAGGGCACCAGCAGTTGTCGGTCGATCGTCTTCGATGCGGACGGCGCGATCCGCGGCGTCGGACAGTCGGAGTTCACCCAGCACTTCCCGAGGCCGGGGTGGGTCGAGCACGATCCCGAGGAGATCTGGACGAAGCAGTGCGGCACCGTCCGTGAGGCGCTCGCCTCCGCGGGCATCGCGATCGGCGAGGTCGCGGCGATCGGGATCACGAATCAGCGGGAGACGGTGGTCGTCTGGGATCGCACGACCGGCGCCCCGATCCACCCGGCGATCGTCTGGCAGGATCGCCGGACCGGAGACCTGACCGAGCGGCTGCGGGCCGAGGGGCGCGAGCCGGACGTCCGCGATCGCACCGGGCTCGTGCTCGATCCGTACTTCTCGGGAAGCAAGATCCAGTGGCTGCTCGAACAGGTGCCGGGGGCCCGGGATCGGGCGCGGCGAGGCGAACTGGCGGTCGGCACCATCGACACCTGGCTCGTCTGGAAGCTGACCGGCGGTCGCGTGCACGCGACCGACGCGAGCAACGCCTGCCGCACCCTGCTCTGGAACATCCACACCGCCGACTGGGACGAGGAGATGCT
>JAUIHC010000312.1 GCA_030432455.1 Phycisphaerae bacterium
TTCTACATGGACTTCGGTCGCATGGCCCCCTTCGCCGAGGCGGGGCAGCTGGAACCGCTCGACGCGTGGTTCGACGCCGAGCGGGCGAGCGAGGCGCCCGACGCCCTTCCGGTGGACGACTTCTTCGAACCCGCGGTGGACGCCTTCCGCCTGCAGGACGGTCGCATGGGAGTCGGTCCGCTCTACGGCGTCCCCAAGGACTTCACCACGGTCGGCATCTACTGGAACAAGGATCTCTTCGATCGCGCGGGCGCCGAGCATCCGACCGACGACTGGACGTGGGACGACTTCGCCGAGGCCGCGCGACGGCTCGACGCGCTCGACGGCGTGACCGGGGCCGAGCTGGTGACCTGGCCGTTCGTGCTTCGCGGCTACCTCTGGACCCGGGGGGCGGGGATCGTCGGCGAGGACGGCTCGTTCCAGACGCTCACGCTCGGTGACGACGCGACCCGGGCAGCGTTGAAGGACCTTCGCGACTGGCGTTTCGGGGAGGACGCCTTCCTCGCCCGGGCCGAGGCCGAAGGCATCGATCCCGGTTCGCTGTTCCTCTCGGGACGCATCGGCATGGTCGGCCCGTTCGGTCGCTGGGTGGTGCCGAGCTACCGCAGCATCGAGGACTTCGACTGGGACTTCGCGCCGCTTCCCCGCGGCGAGGCGCGGGCCAATGTCATCGCGACCATCGCGTGGAGCATGTCGAGCCGATCGGCGCATCCCGAGGAGGCGTGGGCGCTGCTCAAGTGGCTCACCGGTCCGGAGTCGCAGGACGCGCAGTCCCGGCTCGGGCTCGCGATTCCGACGCTGCGGTCGGTCGCCGAGAGCGACGCGTTCATCGACCCCGCGCTCCCGCCCGCGAACGACCGCGCCTTCCTCGACGCGGTGGATGTGGCGCGGGTGCCGCCCTGGCCGATCGATCCCGCCTTCCAGGACCGGTTCCAGCGCACCCTCGATGTCGCGCTCCGCACGGGGGGTGATGTCGATGTGCAGGTGGACGACTTCGACGCCTGGTGGCGGGATCGCCAGGCGTCCCCGCTGGCCCCGACGCGGTCGTTCCCCGCCATGCCGTGGAACTCGCTTGCGCTCGGTCTCGCGGCGATCGTCGCGACGCTCGGGCTCGTGAAGTGGGTCTGGCTCTGGCGGACCCGGCCGGTCTCCGCGATGACCCGGCAGGAGGAGCGGGTCGGCTGGCTCATGGTCTCGCCGTGGCTGATCGGATTCTGGCTCTTCATGCTCGGACCGATCGTGCTCTCGTTCCTGCTCTCGCTCGCCCGGTGGAAGGGCATCGACACGCTCGCGACCGCGGAGTTCGTGGGGCTCGGCAACTACCGCGAGATCCTCGCGAGCGATCCGTCGTTCCGGCGCAGTCTGGAGGTCACCGCGTACTACGCGGTGGTCGCGGTGCCGCTGGGGCAGGTCTTCGCACTGCTCGCCGCGGTGATCCTCAACGCGAAGCTCCGGGGAGTCGAGGCGTTCCGAGCCGCGTGGTACCTCCCGAGCGTGCTCGCGGGCGTCGGCATGGCGGTCCTCTGGACGTGGGTCTTCCGAAGCGAGGGCGGGCTCATGAACGGGCTGCTGGGGCCGGTGCTCTCGCCGTTCGGGCTCGCGCCGCCCGAGTGGTTCCAGTCCGACGCGGCGTGGGCGGGGCCGCCCGCCTTCGCGATCATGAACCTCTGGATGATCGGCGGATCGATGCTCATCTACCTCGCGGGCCTTCGGAACATTCCGCCGGACGTGCTGGAGGCCGCGGACATCGACGGCGCCCGGCCGCTCTCGCGGTTCGTCCGGGTGACGCTCCCGATGCTGTCGCCGGTCATCCTGTTCAACGGGATCATGGCGATCATCGGCAGCTTCCAGGTCTTCACGCAGGCGTTCGTGATGACCGCGGGCGGTCCCGGCGACGACACGCGGTTCTATGTGCTCTATCTCTACAACCAGGCCTTCGACTGGTACGAGATGGGCTACGGGTCGGCGCTGGCGTGGCTGCTGCTGGTGGTGGTGCTGGTGCTGACCGCGGTGGTGCTCCGGATCGGCGGACGGCGGGTGCACTACGAGGGGATGCGGGCATGACCGCCGGACGCACGAGATCGAGTCGCTGGTGGTACGTCCCGATGGTGATCGGGTCGATCGCGATGCTCTTCCCGCTCTGGTGGATGCTCGCTCTGAGCCTGGAGACCGAGCAGCGGGCGGGGGCGGCGCTGGCGTCGGGAAGTCCGTTCGGGGCGTTTCCGATCGATCCGCAGTTCGGCAACTACCCGCAGGCGATGAAGGAGGTCGGCACGGTTCCGTGGCAGGGCTTCCTCGACGCCCTCGCCAACTCGATCGTGGTGACGGTGCTGGTGGTCGCGGGCACGATCCTCTCGTCGAGTCTGGTGGGCACCGCGTTCGCCAGGATGCGGTTCCGTGGTCGTGACCCGCTCTTCATCGTGATGCTCGCGACGATGATGCTGCCCGCGCAGGTCACGATGATCCCGCTCTTCATCCTGTTCCGGTCGCTGGGCTGGGTGGACACGCTGCTGCCCCTGATCGTGCCGGCCTTCTTCGGCAGCGCCTTCCACATCTTCATGTATCGCCAGTTCGTCGCGCAACTGCCGGAGGCGCTCTTCGAGGCGGCGCGGCTCGACGGCTGCGGTCATCTCGAGACGTGGTGGCGGATCGTGATGCCGCTCACGAGACCGGTGGCCGCGATCACCGCGGTCTTCACCTTCATCTTCACCTGGAACGACTTCCTCCTGCCGTTGATCTACCTTCACTCGGAGGATCAGGCGACCCTCGCGGTGGCCCTCAACGCCTTCCGCACCCAGTTCGGCGGACTGGAGGATGTGCACCTGTTGATGGCGCTCTCGGTGGTCACGATGATCCCCTGCATCCTGCTGTTCATCGCCGCCCAGAGACAGTTCATCGAAGGCCTCGGCGCCGGCGCCGTCAAGGGCTGAAACGCTCCACTCTCCACTCTCCACTCTCCACTCTCTACTCTCTACTCTCTCACCCGCCCCCCATGCCCCCCATCACCCTCACCAACCTCGGCAAGGTCTATCCCGGCGGGGTCCGCGCCGTCGAAGGCGTGGACCTCTCGGTCGCCGACGGCGAGTTCGTGGTGCTCGTCGGTCCTTCAGGATGCGGCAAGAGCACCACGCTTCGCATGGTCGCGGGGCTCGAGGACATCAGCGAGGGCGAACTGCGGATCGGGGATCGCCTCGTGAACGACGTCGCCGCCCGCGATCGCGATGTGGCGATGGTCTTCCAGAACTACGCGCTGTATCCCCATCTCACGGTGCGGCGCAACCTCTCGTTCGGTCTGGAACGGCGGCGTCGGACGCTCGGACTGTCCAAGGCGGACATCGCCGCCAAGGTCGAGACGACCGCCCGCAGCCTCGGCATCGAGGGTCTGCTCGATCGACTTCCGAAGCAGCTCTCCGGTGGGCAACGGCAGCGGGTGGCGGTGGGGCGGGCGTTGGTGCGCGATCCGGCGGTGTTCCTGTTCGACGAGCCCCTCTCCAACCTGGACGCGAGACTTCGCGTCGAGATGCGGGCCGAACTCCGCGTGCTGCACCGACGGCTTCGTGCGACGATGCTCTACGTGACCCACGATCAGGAGGAGGCGATGAGCCTCGGTGATCGAATGGTCGTGATGCATGACGGACGGGTCCAGCAGATCGGGGCGCCGATGGAGGTCTACGCCCGGCCGGTCAACCGTTTCGTCGCGGGTTTCGTGGGCAGTCCCGCGATGAACATGCTGGACGGGGAGGTCGTGGACGGCGTCCGAGGGCCGCGGTTCCGTCCGCGGGTCGGTGGCGAACTCGACTGTCCCCGCACATCGCATCGCGGCCCGGCGGTGCTGGGGATGCGGCCGGAGGCGATCGGGTTCGTCCCGCTGTCCAGCGGGGACGGGCCGGAGGTCGAGATCGAGGCGGTCGAGCGATACGGCGATCGAGGGGATGCCTGGCTGCGGCTTGGCAACGGCGAGCGGCGTCTGGTCCATCGCGGGGCCGCCTCCGATCTTCCCGCCGAGGGCCTGCGGGTCCGGCTGGCGATCCTGGACGAGGGCGTCCATCTCTTCGAGGCGGGCGGTCTCGGCCGACGCCTCGGGTCTCTGGCCGACGAGGACGGGTTCGAGGAGGGATGACTGGCAACGGCGTCCGGTAAGGTCGTGGCTCGTCGGCAGGAAGCGGTGGATTCACGGTCCGATGCCGGATCCAGGGTTCGGATTTCCTCGGGCGTCGGATATATTTCCAGGGTTGCCGCACCGGATTCCCACGGTGTTGGCGGACCCGCTCCCGCATCATGTTCCTGGAGTCAAGAGACCTATGAAGA
>JAUIHC010000313.1 GCA_030432455.1 Phycisphaerae bacterium
CGGCGACGGCAGGGATGGTTCACGGAGTTCGGTCACGCTCAGATGCTACTCACGCCAAGGGGACAGGCACCGACCAACGCCCTCGATTCCGGTCATCGCCGCGAAACGCGGAGCCTGTCCCCGCCCCACTCTCTACTCTCTACTCTCTACTCTCTACTCTCTACTCTCTACTCTCTACTCTCTACTCTCTACTCTCTACTCTCTACTCTCTACTCTCTACTCCCCCCCACCCGGCCGTCCGACCATCTTGATCGGGATCTCCGCGAGCCGAAGCCGGTTCCAGAGCTCCAGCAGCACCGGGATCCGATCGGTCGGGCCGATCTCGTCGGAGACCGCGAGGTAGAGCACGGTGTCGGGGTCGTCCTCCAGCGTCGCCTGCAGGGTCGCCACGACCTGGTCGAGCGCGATCGGCTCGCGGTCGAGGTAGAGCCCGCCGGTTCCGTCGAGCGACAGCGTGCGGGCCGGGGGCGGGGCGGCGTCGGCGACCGACTCGCCCGCCTCGAGCGGCTTGAGTTCGAGGGGCACGAGTTCGATGCGGTCCATCAGGACCATCGCGTAGATGAAGAAGGTCAGCAGCAGGAACACCACGTCGATCAGCGGCGTGAGATCGACGTGGAACGGCGAGGCGGGGCGGCGGAGCCGCACGCGACTGCCGCCGGGCGGCGTCCATCCGGCGGCCGCATCGTTCGGACGCGGGTCGCCCTGACCCGGATGCCCGGTGCCGGCGCCGACGCTGGTCGCGTCCGCGGTCACGCCTCGAGCTGGAGCGAGGCGATCGCCAGCGCCAGGTCGTCGTGGAACTCGAAGAGCTTGTCGAGACCGGTCACGAGGATGACGCCCCAGACCTGATCGCCGACCGAACAGATCCGCAGTCGTCCGCCCCCGGCCGCGAGTCGCTTCCGGAGCCGGAGCAGCTGCGCGATGTTCGAGGAGTTGAGGTAGTCGACCTCGGCGAGGTTGACCACGACATCGGGCATCTCCCGCGAGCCCTGCTCGGCGTCGTCCACGATCGACATCAGACCGCCCATGTCCTCGCTGAAGACCGGCTCGTCACGGGTCTCCGCGATGACGATGTCCTCGGACCATTCGTTGAGGCTCATGCGTTCCCCTTCGGAGCCGCCGGTTCGGCGGCGGGTGTGGTGTCCTCGTCGCCCTCGCCCCCCGGCGTGGTGGCGCAGTCGATGAGACGATCGCCCGCTCGGAGTCGGACCACCCGCACGCCCTGCGTGTTGCGGCCGAGACATGAGACGCTGGCGGCGTCGGTGCGGACCAGCATCCCGGAGGAGGTCATGAGCATCAGGCCGTCGGCGTCGGTGACCCGCCGGACCGCCACGACCTGGCCGTTTCGTCCACTGGTCTTGATGTCGATGCGGCCCTTGCCGCCGCGGCTCTGCGGGCGGGCGCCGTCCTCGGCCTGCACGAGGTACTCGTCGAGCCCGGTCCGCTTGCCGTACCCGTTCTCGGTGACGGTGAGCAGGTCGGTGCCCGCCTCCGCCCGCACGAGTCCGACCACGCGATCGCTCTTGCCGAGTTCGATGCCCTTCACGCCGGCGGCGGCCCGACCCATGACGCGGGCGTCGTTCTCGTCGAAGCGGATCGCCATGCCGTTCGCGGTCGCGAGCAGCACGTGATCGTCGCCGCGGGTCCAGACCACGCCGATCAGTCGGTCGCCGTCGTTGAGATTCAGGGCGATGATGCCGCTGCGGTTGACGTTGCGGAAGTCCTTGAGCGAGGTCCGCTTCACCCGTCCCTGCTCGGTCGCGAAGACGAGGTAGTCCTCGCTCTTCTCGAAGTCGCTGATCGGCAGGAAGAATCGCGCCGACTCGCCCTCCTTGAGGCCGATCACATTCGCGATCGACCGGCCCTTGCTGGTGCGGCCCGCCTCGGGGATCTGCCAGACCCGGATCTTGAAGACGCGGCCGGTGTTGGTGAAGCAGAGCAGGTCGTCGTGCGTGCTGGCGGTGAAGAGGTGTTCGACGAAGTCGCCCTCGCGGGTCTCGCCGCCCTTGACGCCGACGCCGCCGCGGCCCTGCTGACGATAGGTGTCCACCGGAAGCCGCTTGATCCAGCCCTGATGGGTGATGGTCACCGCGACGCGGTGCTCCTGAATAAGCTCCTCCATCTCGAAGCCGTCGGCCTCGCCGTCCTCGATCCGGGTGCGGCGATCGTCGGCGAACCGCTCGCGGATCTCGAGGCAGTCCTCGCGGATCATCGCCCGGACCTTGCCGTCGTCGGCGAGGATCGCCTCGTAGCCCTCGATCTCCTCGTGCAGCGACCGCAGATCGCCGACCAGCTTCTCGATCTCGAGCCCGGTGAGCTGGATGAGTCGGAGGGCGCCGATCGCCTCGGCCTGCACCCTGGTCAGCGCGGCGCCGACGCCGTCATCGTGCGGGGCGTTCGCGGCGTCGAGCAGACGCTGCGGGATCTGCGGGGCGTAGGGATGATCGGCGGGGATCTGGAACCGCCGGGCCATCAACTTCTCGATCGCCTCCTCGCGGGTGCGGCTCGATCGGATGAGGCGGATGACCTCGTCGATGTCGCAGACCGCGAAGACGAGGCCCTCCAGCTTGTGGGCCTGCTGGCGGGCCTGGCGGAGGAGGAACTCGGTGCGACGCCGGATGACGTCGCGGCGGTGCTCGATCCAGAGGTCGATGATCGACCGCAGGTCGAGGGTCCGCGGCTGGTGGTTCACCAGCGCGATGTTGATGATCGAGAAGGTCGACTGCAGCGGGGTGTGCTGGTAGAGCTGCCGCTCGACGACATCGGGGTTCGCACCCTTCTTCAGCACCACCTGGATGCGGGTCCGGGCCTGACGGCCGGAGTGGTTCCGCACGTCGGAGATGTCGGTGATCCTGCCGGTCTTCGCGGCCTCGACGATCTTCTCGATCAGGTTGCTCTGGACGACCTGATAGGGGATCTCCTCGATGAGAAGGATCTCGCGGCCCTTCTCCTGGATCTGCGTCACCTTGCCGCGGACGATCACGCGGCCGCGACCGGTCGCGTACGCCTGGGCGATCCCGGCCCGTCCGACGATCGTGCCGCCGGTCGGGAAGTCGGGGCCGGGGACGATCTCCATGAGCTCCGCGAAGGTCGTCTCGGGCTCGTCGAGGATCCTGACGATCGCGTCGCAGATCTCGCCGACGTTGTGCGGCGGCATCGAGCTCGCCATGCCGACCGCGATGCCGCTCGACCCGTTGACCAGCAGGTTCGGGAACTTCGCGGGCAGGACGGTCGGCTCCATGAGCCGCTCGTCGTAGTTCGGCTTGAAATCGACCGTCTCGCTCTTGATGTCCTCGAGCATCGCGACCGCCGCGGCGGTCATGCGGGCCTCGGTGTATCGCATCGCCGCGGGCGGATCGCCCTCGATCGACCCGAAGTTGCCCTGCTTGTCCACGAGCAGGCACCGGGTCTTCCAGTCCTGTCCGAGGTTGACGAGCGTCGGGTAGATGACCGCCTCGCCGTGCGGGTGGTAGTTGCCCGAGGTGTCGCCCGCGATCTTCGCGCACTTGATGTGCTTGCGGCCGGGCGAGAGGTTGAGGTCGTGCATCGCCACGAGGATGCGGCGCTGCGAGGGCTTGAGACCGTCACGGACGTCGGGCAGGGCCCGGTCCATGATCGTGCTCATCGCGTAGGTGAGGTACGAGTCGTGCAGCTCGCGCTCGATCTCGAGATCGACGACGTGGCCGATGCCCGTCGTGGTCGACTCGGGCTCGGGCGCGGGCGATTCGGGTGTCGGCGTGTCTTCGCTCATGCGTGGGCCGGGGCCTCGGGCTCGGTGCGACGGCGTTGTCGGAACCGGCCCGGAGAGGCGGACTCGCGGGGCATTCCGCGGTCGGGGAATGCTACCTGAAATCGGGGTTTCCCGGGGCCTTCGACCGGATCGGACTCAGTCTCGGATCGAGCCGTCGGACGGCGGATCGCGCGGTTCGAGCAACGCGACATACTCGATGTTTCCCGGTACGCCTCGCCGCTTCGCGGTCTTGCCGCCGACCAGCGGAGACCGCACGCAGTCGAGGACCGTCGCGCCCAGCTCGGGCATCGCGGCGAGCACCCGTTCGAGCACCCGCGGGGCCTCGTCCTGCGGCAGGAAGCCACGGTCGAGGAGGTGCTTCTCGTCCTCGGGGAGTTCGTAGTGTGGCTTGACGAGGGTGGCGATCCGGCGGCCGCCGCGGGGTGCGAGCCAGCCGAGGGCCGCGGGCACCGCCAGCCGCTGCGGGGTCCATGCCAGATCGACCACCACCAGATCGACCCCGTCCGTCGGGGGCTCCGCGTGCAGGGCGTTGGTCCGCTC
>JAUIHC010000314.1 GCA_030432455.1 Phycisphaerae bacterium
CGTCACCGACGGCGACCTTCGGCGGCTGCTTCTGGACGGGACCGCGCTGGAGGCGACCCTCGACGTCCTGCCCGAGCGTCGCCCCTGGACCGTGGTGGACGGCACCGGCCCGGAGGCCGTGATCGCGATCATGAACCGGCACGGCATCGATCAGGTGCCGGTGCTCGATGCCGCCGGCCGACCGATCGCCGTCCACCTCCGTCGAGAGCTCGACCGACCGATCCTCCTGTCCACCCCCCACCTGTCCGAGCACGAGCGGGAGTATGTCGAGCAGGCGTTCGCGAGCAACTGGATCGCCCCGCTCGGCCCGAATGTGGACGCCTTCGAGCGGGAACTCGCGGCCCGGGTCGGGATCGGACACGCGGCCGCCCTCTCCAGCGGCACTGCGGCGATCCACCTCGGACTCACGCTCCTCGGCGTCGAACCCGGCGACACGGTGTTCTGCTCGAGCCTCACGTTCGTCGCGACCGCGAATCCGGTGCGCTACCTCGGCGCCGAGCCGGTCTTCATCGACTCCGAGCCGACGACCTGGAACATGTCGCCCCTCGCCCTCGGCCGGGCGCTCGAGGCTGCGGATCGTGCTGGACGGCTCCCGAAGGCGGTCGTCCCGGTCGGGCTCTACGGCCAGAGCCCGGACATGGAACCGATCGTCGCCCTGTGCGAGCGGTACGGCGTCCCGATCCTCGAGGACGCCGCGGAGAGCCTCGGCGCGACCTACCACGCCCGCCCGGCGGGCACCTTCGGTCGGCTCGGCATCTACTCGTTCAACGGCAACAAGATCATCACGACCTCGGGCGGCGGCATGCTGGTCGGCGACGATCCCGACCTCATCGAGCGGGCGCGGTTCCTCGCCACCCAGGCCCGCGACCCCGCCCCCCACTACCAGCACACCGAGACCGGCTTCAACTACCGGATGAGCAACATCCTCGCGGGGATCGGCCGCGGGCAGCTCGAAGTGCTCGACGAGCGGGTCTCGCAGCGACGGGCGGTCTTCGATCGCTACCTCCTTGGACTCGGTCATCTCGACGGATTCGGCTGGATGCCCGAACCCGAGGGCTTCCACTCGACCCGCTGGCTCACCGCCGCGACCATCGACGCCGATGCGACGGGCGTGACCGCCTCCGAACTGGTCCGCCGGCTCGCCGAGGTCCGCATCGAGGCCCGCCCGGTCTGGAAGCCCATGCATCTCCAACCGCTGTTCGAGGGCTGCGGCTACTGGTCGCACGAGCCGGGTCGCTCGGTCTCGGACGAGCTGTTCGAGCGCGGAATCTGCCTGCCCAGCGGCTCGAACATGACCCCCGACGAACAGCGACGGGTGATCGACCGCATCGTGGAGGTCGTCGAGGCCGGCCGGCCACGGGCCCGGGTGGCGATGCCCGCAAGTCGGGTCGGCTGACCGAGGCCCCGAGGGCGGGAAGCCGCCAAAACCACGCATCGCACCCCGCGAATCGCCGATGATGCGAGGCGATGCTGATCGTCTGCGCCATCCTCGGGCTGCTCGTCGCGACGGTGATCCTCACCCGAGCCCCGCTCGACGTCACCATGGTCGGCTGCCTCGTGCTGATGGTGCTCTTCGGGGCGGTCCCCGCGGACGAGGCATTCCTCGGCTTCTCGAACACCGCGGTCCTGATGATCGGGGCCCTGTTCGTGGTCGCCTCGGGACTCCGCCAGACCGGGGCCATCGACCGGATCGCCCCGCTCCTCATCGGCCGCCCCGCCACGCCCCGGGCCGCGATCGGCCGCCTCGGACTTCCGGTCCTGACGCTCTCGGGCGTCATGAACACCACGCCTCTGGTGGCCATGTTCCTGCCGGTGGGACTCGATCTCGCCCGGCGACTGAAGGTCTCCCCGAGTCGGCTGCTCATGCCGCTGAGCTTCGCAGGCATCCTCGGCGGGCAGCTCACGCTGGTCGGCACCGCCTCGAACATCGTCGTGGACGGCCTCTACGCCGACCAGGTCGCGGCGTGGACGAGCGAGGGAATCGCGGTTCCGGATGCCTGGACGCTCGAGGGATCGTGGCGATTCCTCGCGGTCGGCGTCTCCGGCGTGGTCGCGGCGACGCTCGGGCTCCTGTCGATGATCGTCCTGGCGCCGGTGCTCCTTCCCGACCGGGGTCAGATCGAGTCCGCGGAGGATCCCGAGCGCTACGAAGCCCGCTTCGAGGTCGTCCCCACCGGGCCCCTCGTCGGCCGCACGATCGAACAGGCCGGGCTGCGGCATTTGCCCGATCTGTTCCTCGCCGCGATCGAACGCGACGGTCGCCGACTCGGTGCGGTCGGACCGGACGAGGTCCTCGAGGCCGGCGACACGCTCTGCTTCGTCGGCTCGACGAGCGGGGTCGGCGAACTGCGTCGCCTCGCCGGCATCGAGAGCGAGGATGCCCAGGCGAGCAAGGTGGACGCCCCGCCCGCGATCCGTCGCATGGTCGAGGCGGTCGTCGCCCCCACCGCGAGCTTCGTCGGCCGCACGGTCCGCGAGAGCCAGTTCCGCACGATCTACAACGCGGCGATCATCGCGGTGCACCGACGCGGTGAACGCGTGACCGGACGCATCGGCGACATCGTGCTCGAGCCCGGCGATGTGCTGCTGCTCGAGACGCATCAGGGCTTCCTGAACTCGCACGGCCGCGGCAATGCGTTCTATCTCGCGACGCAGGTGGATGAGGCCCGATTCCCGCGGCACGAACGGGCCCCGCTCGCGCTCGCGATCCTGCTCGGGATGATCGTCTGCCTGGCGACCGGCCTGCTGTCGCCGGTGGTCGCGACCTGGCTTGCGGCGCTCGCGATGGTCGGAACGAAGTGCGTGAACGCCTCGATGGCCCGCAAGTCGATCGACTTCTCGGTGCTGATCACGATCGGCGCCGCGATCGGGGTCGGCACCGCGGTCTCCCGCAGCGGTCTCGGTGACGCGATCGGACACGGTCTCGTGGAGGCCGCCCACGCGATCGGCGGCGGCGATCGTCTCCTGCTCGCCGCGATCGTGCTGGCGACGGCGCTGGTCGCACAGGTCGCGACCAACTTCGGCGCGGCGGTCGTCCTGTTCCCGATCGCGATCGCGACCGCCACCTCGATCGAGGCGAACCCCCTGCCGTTCGTGCTCGGCGTGATGGCCGGCGCGGGCAGCAACTTCCTCACGCCCTTCGGCTACCAGACGAACCTGATGGTCTACGGCCCCGGCCGCTATCGCTTCGGCGACTTCGCGAGACTCGGCGTGCCGCTGCTCATCATCGTGGTCGCGACCGCGACGGTGATGATCCCGCTGGTGTTCCCGTTCCGGTGAACGTGGAAGCACTCCAGCGCGCGGAACATTCGCCACAGAGGCACAGAGACACAGAGACACAGAGACACAGAGACATTGGAGAGAGCGTCGCGGTCGCCTCCAGCCGTCGCGCCATCGCTCCGGCGTCATCACCAGCCGCACCACACCGAACTCTCTGTGTCCTCTGTGTCTCTGTGTCCTCTGTGTCCTCTGGGTCTCTGTGGTGAAGACGCCACCCGTCAGACGAGCCCCGCTCCGCGAAGCGACTCGACGACTCGGGCCGCGGCGTCGGCGACGGTGAGTTCCGCGGTGTTCACGACGATCTCCGGGTTCTCCGGGGCCTCGTACGGCTGGTCGATGCCGGTGAAGCCCTTGATCTCGCCCGCCCGGGCCTTGGCGTAGAGGCCCTTGGGATCGCGGGACTCCGCGACCTCCAGCGGCACCTCGACATAGGTCTCCAGAAACGGCATCGCGGCCGATGCGTGCATCGCCCGCACGCGGTCGCGGTCGGACCGGAACGGGCTCACGAAGCTCGCCAGCACGATGACGCCGGCATCGACCAGCAGCCGGCAGACCTCGCCGGTCCGGCGGATGTTCTCGGCCCGGTCGGCTTCACTGAACCCGAGATCGCCGTTGAGCCCATGCCGGAGGTTGTCGCCGTCGAGGCGGTAGCAGAGCCGTCCTTGCGCGGCGAGTCGGCGTTCGACCTCGACCGCGACGGTGCTCTTGCCGCTCCCGGAGAGCCCGGTGAACCAGACGGTGCCGGCCTTCTGGCCGAGTCGGGCCTCGCGGTCGGCCCGCGTGACGTCGCCCGCGTGCCAGACCACGTTGTCGCTGGTGGCATCGGAGACCGGATTCTCGGACATCGCTGGGTTCCGTTGAGGGTGGGAAATCGAGTAGCCGATGGTACCAGTCCCGGCGTCGCTCGCCGGAGCGATTCCGCCACCTCGACCTGCTACCCTCCTTCCGCCATGACCGTCGCTCACGATCAACTGTCCCACCTGCAGGCCCTCGAAGCCGAGTCCA
>JAUIHC010000315.1 GCA_030432455.1 Phycisphaerae bacterium
GTCGGCGGGACCACGCCCGCGACGGTCCGCCGGTCGGGGGCCGCGGGTCGGCGTGCTGCTCTGGGATGATGCCCGGGGTCCGGATGCCATCTCCGGGATGCCGTGGAACATGTGGAAGTCCCTCGAACGCTCGGGGTGCGAGGTGGTCCCGATCGGGGTCGGGCCGAGTGGAGCGGCCGCCGTGGTCGGCGCGGCCGGGATCGTGGCCCGCTCGGATCTTGCCCGCCGGCTTCGTCACGCCGTCCGAAACACCTACGAGGGCGTCTGTGCCCGTCGCGTCCGCCGTCGGGAGGAGCGCCACGCCATTCGGTCGGCTCGGCTCGCCGACGAGGCCATCGCGGCCGCCGGCGTGGACGCCGTGTTCGGTCCGTGCATGAGCGGTCCCCTCGCCCATCTGGAGTCGTCCCGCCCGGTGATCTACGCCTCGGACGCGACCGCGGCGCTGCTCGTGAGCACCTACGAGCGGTATCGGGATCGGGGCCGCGGGTGGCGGGAGGCGGTGATCGATCTCGAGACGCGGGCCCTGCAGCGATCGAACTGCGTCGCCCTTGCCAGCGAGCGGACCGCGCTGAGCGCCGTCGAAGATCACGGGGCCGATCCCGGTCGGGTGAGGGTCGTGCCGTTGGGGGCGAACATCCGACCGGCCCCCGACGAGGACATCGTCGCACCGTCCGGGCCGACTCCCGGCGATCTCCGGCTGCTGCTCACCGCCGCGGATCCCGAGCGGAAGCGGCTCGACCTCTGTCTGCGGGTCGTGCGGGAACTCCGAGCCCGGGGCTGGAACGCCACCCTGCACTACATCGGCCCGTACCGTTCCGCGTGCGACGCGCCGGAGGTCGAATGGGCAGGGCGACTGTCGCTCGACGATCCCGGAGATACCGCGGTGCATCGTCGGCTTCTGCGGGACTGCCATCTCGCGCTCCTTCCCAGCGTCGCGGAGATGTACGGGATCGCCCCGATCGAGAGTGCCGCGTTCGGGCGGCCGGCGGTGGTCTCCGATGCCGGAGGGCTGCCCACGGTGGTGCAGGACGGCATCACCGGTCGGGTGCTCCCGTGTCGAACGCCGGTGCCTGGCTGGGCCGACGCGATCGAGGCGATCTGCGCCCGCCTCGACCGGTATCTGGCGTTCTCGGCGGCGGCTCGGATGCGGGCGGAATCGACCCTGAACTGGGACACCTGGGGGCGGTCGCTCCGCGATCTCGTCGAGGAAACGATCGCAGCGGGGGCGTGATAGCGTCCAACGCATGACATCGACCCTGCGCCGCACCATCTCGTTGCTCGTTCGAGTTCCCCTGATCGTCACCATCCTTCAGGGAGGGCTCGCGGCGGCGCAGGACGCCTCGCCGGCGGTCGATCGCGATGTCCCCGGTCATCGATTCGGCCGGGAGACGCCGCTGCCGAAGCCAGACGGCGCCGTCCGCGTCGCCGCCTACAACGTTCTCAATCTCTTCGATCCGTTCGACGATCCGACGCTCGACGGAAAGTACGACGATCTTCCCATGGCGACCTCCCGGGATCGCTGCGAGTCGATCTCCAGAGCCATCCGCGCGATCGACGCCGATGTGCTCTGTCTGGAAGAGGTCGAGAGCGAGGCGGCGCTTCGGTGGTTCCGTGACGAGTTCCTCGCCGACCTTGGGTACGACCACATCGCCAGTCGCGATGTCGGCTACTACCGCGGCGTCGAGCAGAGCGTCCTGAGCCGGTTCCCGATCACCGGAATCACCTCGTGGCCCGACGAGGATCTCGCCGACATGGCCGCGAAGAAGACCGGCGACGGCTGGGAGTCGAAGGGCGAGGCGCCGACCTCGTTCCAGCGGAGCCCGATCATGGTGGACGTCGAGGTGCCCGCCGCCGGGGGATCGGGTGATCCCTACGCCCTCACCGTGGTCGTGGTCCATCACAAGTCGGGGAACTTCAAGCGACAGCGGGAGAGCGAGGCGCTGCAGATCGTCGAACTGCTCGACGCCCGGCTGGAGAAGGAGCCCGATCTCAACCTGATCGTGCTCGGCGACTTCAACGCCGGCCCCCGCGATCGCTCGGTGCAGGTCTACAAGGACGCGGGCTTCGTCAACGCCTACGAGCACCGCTGGCAGCGGGAGGGCGACACCCGCAACCTCTTCCGCACGCACGAGTCCAACCGCGTGATCGACTACATCATGCTGCACCCCAACGCCGACGCCGAAGTGGTCGAGAACTCGTTCCAGGTCGTCGGCACGCTGCATCCCGGCGACAAGTACGACTGGCGGAAGGACGATCCGCCGTCGGGGTACGCGGCGGATCACTATCCGTTGGTGATTGATCTGGTGCCAAAGGACTCGAAGTCGTCTTCGTAGTGGCATAGGTCAACGAAGCGACGGCTACTACTACTACTACTACTAGTACTAGTACTACTGCTCTCCCAAAAGCCGCATCGCCTCCTGCACGTCCTTGTCGCCTCGGCCTGAGCAGTTGATGACGACGTTTGCGTCCGTCGGCAACTCGCCCGCCAGTCTGACCGCCGCCGCGATCGCGTGCGAGGTCTCGAGGGCGGGAATGATGCCTTCGAGTCTGGAGAGCAACTGGAACGCGTCGAGCGCTTCGCGGTCGTCCGCGGTCTCGTACACCACGCGGCCGGTGTCCTTCCAGTACGCGTGCTCCGGCCCGACGCCCGGGTAGTCGAGGCCCGCCGAGCAGGAGTGCACCGGCGAGGTCTGGCCCTCGGGGTCCTGCAGGACGTAGCTCAACGAGCCGTGCAGCACGCCGGGGCTTCCGTGGCTGAGCGGGGCCGCGTGTCCGCCGGGCACGAGTCCGTGTCCCCCCGCCTCGACGCCGACGAGTCGGACCGACTCGTCGCCGACGAACGGCGCGAAGATGCCGGCGGCGTTGGATCCGCCGCCCACGCAGGCGACCACGAGTTCCGGCAGGCGGCCGAGGGTCTCCAGGCACTGGGCCCGGCACTCGATGCCGATCACCGACTGCAGTTCCCGAACGATGGTCGGGAAGGGGTGGGGGCCGACCACCGAGCCGAGGATGTAGTGCGTCTCGCCGACCGATCCCATCCAGTCGCGCATCGCCTCGTTGGTCGCGTCCTTGAGCGTCCGGCTGCCCGAATCGACCTCGTGCACCGTGGCGCCCATGAGTCGCATGCGGAAGACGTTGAGCGACTGTCGCCGCGCGTCCTCGGCGCCCATGTAGACCTCGCATGCCAGTCCGAATCTCGCGCAGGCGGTCGCGGTGGCGACGCCGTGCTGCCCGGCGCCGGTCTCCGCGATGATCCGGGTCTTGCCCATCCGCCGGGCGAGGATGACCTGCCCGATCGTGTTGTTGATCTTGTGGGCGCCGGTGTGGGCGAGATCCTCGCGCTTCAGCCAGATGCGGGCCCCGCCCGCGTGCGCCGCGAGCCGCGGCGCCTCGGTGAACGCGGTCGGCCGACCGACGAAGTCGCGCAGGCAGGCCTCGAGTTCCGCGTCGTAGGCCGGATCGCGGCGGGCGTCCTCCCACGCGGCGGCGAGTTCGTCGAGGGCGGCCACGAGGGTCTCGGGGACGTAGCGGCCACCGTAGGGACCGAAGCGTCCGGGTCGGGAGAGAGACGTGTCGGCGAGGGTCATCGAAGCGGTCCGTCGAGGTCGTGGTCGGAGGGGGTGTCGTACTCGGTCCCAAGGTCGTCCTCGGGATCGATGGCGGGGAAGGCCGGGGTCGTCCGCGTCGGGTCGCCGCGTCGTCGTCGGGCGACGCCGCGAAGGGGGCCGGAGAGTGCGTAGGCCGTGCACGCGATCGCCACCGTCTCCTGCATGAACCAGATGGCCGCCATCACCGGCAGGGCGATGCGCACGAGGGCGGGGAAGTCGCGGCTCCCGCGGAGATACCGGTTCACCACGTGCGGATACGGCAGGCTCGAGACCATGCCGAGGGCGCAGAGCAGGGCGATGAACGGGATCGTGAGGGCCGCGATCTTGGCGAAGGTGATCGAACTCGGGGCCGCATCGCTGGTGTGCAGCAGATGCTGCTGCAGCACGATGAGACTCGCGACCGCGCCGGCGGCGCCGGGGGTCGGCAGTCCCTTGAAGTCGCGATGATCCTCCTCGGCGTGGGAGGCGGTCTCCGCGTTGAACCTCGCCAGCCGCAGGCCCGCACCGCAGACGAACAACGCCGCGATCGACCACACCGCCTTGCCGTAGACCGAGTCGACGCCCGGTCCGATGAACGCAGGCGTCGCCGCATCGCCGCCGAGGCGGTAGTAGTGGTCCACCAGACCGAGCATCAGGAACGCGGGCGCGACGCCGAAGCTCA
>JAUIHC010000316.1 GCA_030432455.1 Phycisphaerae bacterium
GGGTTCTCGATGGACGGCGGCGGGTCGATGATGGGCTGCGGGGGGGCAGCGTCTCGTTCGCCAGCCCGGAGCAGCTCGGCGATCACGGCGACGTCACGGTTCGCAGTGACGTGCATGCGCTCGGCCGACTGCTCGAGGCCTGTCTCCGGGTCCGCCCCCCGAGTCGCTCGGTGGACGCCGCCGAATGGCGGGCCGCCCCGGACCTCGCCGCCGTGGCGGCCAGGGCCTCGGCGGTCGAACCGTCGGATCGCTACCCGACCGCGGCGTCGATGGCCGAGGATCTTCGTCGCATCCGCCGGGGCATTCCCGCGGAGGCGGCGAGTCCAGGACGGCGTCGGCGGGTTCTCGCGGCGATTCGGCGTCATCCCCGCTCGTCCGCCGGGGTGGCCGTGCTCGTGGTCGTGGTGGTCTCGCTGATCGGCCTCGCGGTCGCGTCGTGGCGAGCGACCATTCGGGCGGAGGCGCGGCTCTCCCGCGACTACGAACGACTGGAATCGGCGTTGGCCTCCGAGGCGGGGGCGCTCTATCGCGAACGACTGACCATCGCCTCGCTGGCGGTGGACGACCCGGTCGCCGCGCGGAGGGCGCTCGAGGCGATCGGCCCGGAGCGCGATGATCTGGCGGTTCGACTCCTGCGGAATCGGTTCGCGGACGGGGCGGCCGCGATGGTTCGCACCGGAATCAACGGCTATCGAATCCGCGGGATCGCGGGGGGATCCGTCCTGGTCGGAAGTGCGGACGGTCGCGTTCGTCTGTTCCGCCGCGGATCCGGTGCGGCGGTCTTCGAGTCGCACCAGCTTCCCGGTCAGGTCTATGCGGTGGGTGCCTCTGCCGACGGGCGATCGCTGGTCGCGGGCACGGCGGCCGGCACCCTGCATCATTGGATCGTCGATGACCGGGGCACGCTCGTCTCCGAGTCGCTGGTGCTCGACGACGCGGGGGTGGTGCTGGCCGTGGCCCATCATCCGGTCGACCCGATCGCCGCGATCGTCGGAGCCGACGGTGCCGTCAGGGTGGTGGACCTGGACGCCGAGCCTGATGATGTCGGTCGGGACATCCGGGTGGCGAGCGGGGTCGATACGGCATGGAGCGACCTCGACTTCTCGAACGACGGTCACCGGCTCGTCGCGGCGGGTCTTGGGAGCGGCGTGATCCTGATCGAGCGGCAGTCGAACGGGGCGTGGCGGGAGCGGGGGCGGTTCGAGCCTGGTCATCTGGTGCGGAAGGCCCGCTTCTCGCCGGACGGCGATCTCATCGCCCTGGGTGGTGGTCGCGACCTCACGGTTCTGGAGGTGGATGGTCTGCGGATTCGCGGGGAGGCTCCGCCCACGGAATGGCCGATCTGGAGTCTGGACTGGTCGCCGACCGCCGATCGTCTCGCGATCGGCGGATGGGGGCAGGAGCTCGTGGTTCGCGATGCGTCGTCGTTGGACACGATCCGCACGCTTCTCGGTGCGGACGGCGCGATCTGGTCGGTGGCGTGGGTGGACGAGCATCTCCTGGCCACCGGCGAGGAGAATGCTGCGATCCGCTGGTGGCCGATCGAGCCGCCGGAGGCCCGGTCCTGGCGGATCGATGGCAAGGTCCGGGGGGCCGTGTTCGACTCGCACCGCGATGTCGTCGTCGCCGACGGATCCGCGGGGCTGTACCGACTTCGATGCGACGGATCGATCGATCGTCTGGTCGAGCCGTTGCCCGTTCCGCAGTCCTCCGAAGTGACCTCCGCGGGATTCGGCCGCCTGTCGAATGGTCGCGTGCAATGGTTCGATCTGGAAGGCGCACTCGTCTCCGAGGTTCCACTGGCCACCGCTGCGGAGGTGGTGGACTGGGTCGTGCCGTCGGCGGACGGGCGGTTTCTTGGCGCGGTGCTCGATCGGCATCGCGTGGTCGTGATCGAGGTCTCGACCGGCCTGATCCGCGCGGAACACTCGGCCCCGACCGGTCTCGCCATGCGGCTTCGATGGGACTCGCAGGGGCGTCTGGTCCTGCCTCGGCGGTGGACGACCGACGATCAGTCCATCGCCACCGAATGGCGGATCGATCCTGCGGACGGTTCGGTGTCCGGACCACCCGTTCCCATTCGGCGGAACATCCGTGCCTCGCTCGACGTGCCGGGTGGGTGGCTGTCGGCGATGGCGACCGATGACGAGTTCTCGTTGTTTCGTGACGGCGGATCGTCGGCGGTGGCGAGGGCGGATCAGGCCCATGGCGGCGGCGTCGATCACTTCCGGATCGCCGACGACGGTCGCACGGTCGTCACCGCGGGCGGTGACGGGGTGATCCGACTCTGGTCGATGCCGTCGCTCGAGCCGCTTCTGACCTTGCGCAGCCGACCGGAGTCCAGAGTGACCGCACTGTCGGTGCTCGACGATCGATCGATCCTGGTGGGCCACGCCGATGGGACGGTCCGACGCTACGAGGCGGTGCCGAGGGCGGCGAACACGGTTCCTTGAGCATGGTCTTCGTGCGATCGGCCCCGACATAGACTCCGGGCATGCGCATCCCTGTCGCCGAGTCCGCCCCCTCCGAACTGGCCGTCGATCTCCACGAGGTCCGCAAGGTCTACCGCGGCAAGGTCGAGGCCCTGCGGGGCATCACCATGCAGGCCCGCCGCGGAGAGGTCTTCGGACTGCTCGGCCCGAACGGCGCCGGCAAGAGCACGCTGGTCAAGATCATGCTGACGGTGGTGAAGCCGACCCGGGCGGAAGGCACGATCCTTGGGGAGAAGGTCGGCACCAAATCGGTGCTCGGCCGGGTCGGCTATCTGCCCGAGAAGCATCGATTTCCCGAGTACCTGACCGGTCGTCAGGCGATCGAGTTCGCGGGGGCGATGTGTCGCGTCGATCGTGCGGATCGGCGTCGTCGGGCCGGGGAACTGCTCGAACTGGTGGGCATGGCCGACTGGGGGGACCGAAAGGTCTCCACGTATTCGAAGGGCATGATGCAGCGGGTCGGCATCGCCGCGGCGATGGTGAACGACCCCGACCTGGTCGTGCTCGACGAACCGACCGACGGCGTCGATCCGGTCGGTCGCCGCGACATCCGCGATGTTCTGGTCCGCATCCGCGAGCGGGGGACGTGCGTGTTCCTGAACAGCCACCTGTTGAGCGAGCTCGAGATGGTCTGCGACCGGGTGGCGATCCTCGTGCAGGGCACGGTGGCGGCGCAGGGGACGATCGACGAACTGACCGCGGAGAGTCATCGCTACGAGATCGTGGTGGACGGCGATGCGCCGGCGTGGGCCGCCGAGGCCGGGCTCCGAGCCGAGGGGCGTGACGATCGGACCCTCCTCATCGTCGCGACCGCCGAGGCGGCGAAGGCTCAGCCGGTCGTCGATCGGCTTCGAGCCGACGGTCGCACGATCGTCTCGCTGCGGCCGGTCCGCGAGTCGCTGGAGGATCTCTTCATGAGGTTCGTGCACGATCCCGAGACCGGTCGGGCACGGCCACCGGGGGCTGCGAGGTCGTCACCGCCGGTGGCGTCGGCCGGGCGGGGAGGTGCGGCATGAGGCAGACGATCGCGCTGCTCGTCGACGCGTATCGCGAGCTCAATCACCGGAAGCTGTTCTGGATCACCCTCGTCCTGAGCGGTCTCGTCGTCGTCGCCTTCGCCGCGATCGGCAACGACGAGGAAGGGCTCACGATCCTGCACTGGTCGATCCCGTTCCCGTTCGTCTCGACGAGCTTCATTCCGCGGGCGGACTTCTACAAGTTCGTCTTCGCGAATCTCGGAGTCGGATTCTGGTTGAGCTGGATCGCGACGATCATCGCACTGGTCTCGACCGCAAGCATCCTGCCCGACTTCGTGGATCGCGGATCGATCGATCTCATGCTGTCGAAGCCGATCGGACGCACCCGGCTGTTCCTCACGAAGTTCGCGACCGGCCTGCTCTTCGCGGCGATGCAGGTGACCGTCTTCACCGTCGCGTCCTTCCTCGTCATCGGGGTTCGGGGCGGCGACTGGGAGCCGTGGCTCTTCGTGGCGATCCCGCTGGTCGTGATCTTCTACTCGTATCTCTTCGCCGTGCAGGCGGTGGTCGGGATGGTGACGCGATCGGCGATCGCGTCGGTGATCGCGGTCATGCTGTTCTGGCTCACCTTGTTCCTCGTGCAGTCCGGCGACGGCGTGACGCTGGCGTGGCGGGTGACGCAGGAGATCATCGTCGAGCGGAAGGAGGCTCGGATCGTCAAGCTCGAGGAGCGGGCCTTCGAGGCGGAGGAGATCCGGCTCGAGATACGGGAGGCGGCGGACCTC
>JAUIHC010000317.1 GCA_030432455.1 Phycisphaerae bacterium
CAGGTGCATCAGCGGTACGCGGCGCTGCTCGCGCTCGAGCGGTACGAGGATGTCGTCCGCGACACGATGCGGAACCTTCGGATGTTCGATCTCTGCCGTCGCCACGCCGCCGACGCCGATGATCGCACGGTGCTGGAGCAGTTCCGGCCGCAGGTGATCGCCACCCGGGCCCGGGCCGCGGCCCTGCAGGCGCTTCGCAGCGAGAAGGTGATCGATGCCCGTCGGCTGCTCGACGAGGCGGTCGCGGAGATCCGCGGCGCGCTGCTCGACGGTGCGGAGGAGCCGCCGGAGTGCGTGATGCTCGAAGGGATGCGGGACGTGCTGCAGCCTCGCCTGCCGGTGAGCCAGCGACACGAGCTCGAGCGTCGGATCCACGCCGCGATCTCGGCGGAGAACTACGAACTCGCCGCGATCCTCCGCGACGAGCTCCGTCAGCTTCCCGGCTGACCAGTTCATCCCGGCGTGATCACTCGCGGATGCGCCGACCCTGGATCGAGGCTCGAAGCGATCTCACGCGGCGCTCGAACCCGGGGCCGCCCAGATCGCGAAACTCGGTCTCCAGGCGTTCCAGCCGGGCGTCGATCTTCGCAAGATCGCGGCCGAGGGCGGCGAGGATCTCCAGCTTCTCGATCTCGCTCCGCCACCACCATCGGGAGCCGCGTCCGCTTCCGGCGTTGATCCGGGAGAGCGATCGGACTGCGGCGGCGGCGTCGGACTCCGCGGGCGCGGGCCGGGTGCGACCGGTCGCGTCGAGGCGTCCGCCCTGCAGGACGGCCTGCAGGAACAGCCCCTCGAGGCCGGAGGGGTGGGCCGCCACCACGGCATCGGCGAACCGTCGAGCCTCGTCGGTCCGGCCCGCGGCCGCGAGCAGCCAGGCCGTCTGAATGGTGGCGTCGGGACGAGTCGCCACTTCGGCGAGCAGGGTGTCGGTGTCGATCGGGATCCCGTCGAGGGCGGTCCGAGCGATCGTCCTTGCCTCGTCCCGAGCATCGCGATCGACGGCGGCAAGCACCGTCTCGGCGTCGCGCTGAAGTCGGTCTCCAGCCGCTCGACTCGCCAGCGAGGGATCGATGCGGGCCAGCGAGGCCCGCATCCGATCGGCGTCCGCCGATCGCCCGGCCGCATCGAGGGTCGGAAGGGCGATTCGGGCGACCTCCAGACGCGTCTCGGCGGGCACGGCCTCGAGGTTCACGAAGCGGGCGGCGACGTCCGCGGCGCTCGTGGTTCGTGCCATCGCGATCAGCGCCCGGATCCGCAGGAGGTCGGCATCGACCCGGCGACGGTCCGACCGATCCGCGGGGACCCGCGGTTCCAGTCGGTCGAGGCGCTCGAGCAGTCGGCTCGCCGAGGCGTCATCGAGGATGTCGGCATCGAGCGTCAGGACCCGCAGCCCCGCATCCACCCCGACGTCTGCGCTCGCGGGAATCGCGGACCAGGCGGATCGGGCGAGGGCACGATCACCGGCGGCGAGCGCCCGATCGCCTCGACGGAGACTCCAGTCGTGTCGCTGGGGATGGTCCGGCAGCCCGGCGATGAGCCGGCCGACCGCCGCATCGAAGGCCGACTGCTCGTCGATGCGATCGGCGAGCCGCATGGCCAGAGTCGCCGCGGCCTCGGCCTTGGGATGGCGGGGGGACGCCTCGATCGCGGCGATGATCGCGTCCAGGGCGCCGGTCGCATCTCCGCCCCGCATGCGGATGGTGGCCGCATCGAGCCACGCCTCGGCCCGCACATCGGGCGACGACGAGGTGATTGCTCGTTCGATCAACGCCCGCGCCGGTCCGCGGGTCAGGGCCTGCGGATCCGCGGCCGCCACGATCGGCGCGAGACGAGCGAGGGCCGCGACCTGCGGAAGCTCGTCCGGGGTCGCATTCTGCGGCACCGCGGCGTCGGCGATGGGCGCGAAGGCCCGCACCACGCGGACCCGATCGCCCGCATCGACCCCGCGGCTCGGAAGCATCACCCGGATGGTCTGCTCGATCGCATCCTGCGGCGTCCGACCGGATGCCAGTTCCGCGTCGAGGTGGATCGCCCCGAGGAGGAGGCGGTCCGGGGCGGGCTGCGGCGACTTCAGGAGATCGGCGGTGGCAGTGCGGCGTCGAGTCGCGTCGAGTCCGCCGGCCTTGATGAACGCCTCGACGAGGGCATACTCCAGCGCATCGATGCCGTCCGGGACCGTCCCCGCCCGCTGGTGGAACGCCGTGGCCGCATCGACGCCCTCGGACGGCGTGGCGAGGGCGGAGGCCGCCAGCAGCAGCAGTGTGGGACCGTCGAGGGCGCTGGTCCGGTCCGGACCGTCGGACGCCTCGGTTCGAAGGCGGGCGAGTCGGTCGAGCCAGGATCCCTTGGGATCATCCTGATCATCGGCGACCCGGTCGGCGAGGGCATCGGCGACGGCGCGGATCACCGTCGCCTGCGCCTGCAGTCGTTCGACCGCCGGATGACTCGTGGTCAGGAGTTCGGTGAAACTCGCGGCGGCGAGGCCGCGGGCGCGATCCGCGACCTCGGTGGCGCGTGCCGCGAGGGTCGGATCGACCGGCGTCCACCACACGCGGGTCCGAAGGCGAGGGGGGAGATCCAGCCGAATGGCCGCGGCGGCGGCACCGAGGCGGGCCTCGCAGCGGGCGATGACGTCCGCGGCGGCGGCGATGTCGGCGTCCTCCTTGGCCCGGCGGGCGAGGTCGGGACCGTCCTCGACGGCGTGTCCGATCGGGGGACGGGCGACGGCCGGGGCAGGCAGCGGGGCGGCGGTCGCCATGCCGGTCAGCATGGCCAGCGGGGCGAGCATGAGACGGCCAGGCCGAGGCGAACGCTTCACGGGGCGGGCTCCTCGAAGCCGACGGTCTCGAATCCGCCGGCGAGTGCGGCATTGAAGGCCTGCACCGCGTCGCCCCACGGCACCGCCGCCCGCGGACGGATCCGGATCGGGGTCTCGGAGGTGATCAGGCCATCGGACAGGCGGGCGGCGAGGAAGGTCGTGAGATGCTCCACGGACACGGGTGACGTCCAGGGGCCGGGGATGGTGATCCGGCCGCCGCCGAGCACCTCCACGGTCACCGGCTCCTCATCGAGTTCGAGCGGATCGATGGTGGAGGCGCCTTCCCGTTCGGGAAGATCCATCCGGTACGACTGCTCGCCCATCGCGAAGCTGGTGCCCACGATGAAGTAGATGAGCAGCTGGAACACGACATCGATCATCGACGTGAGGTTGAGTTCCGTCGAGGCGGGTTCGGGATGGCGTCGTCGTCGGGCCATCAGTCGATGCCTCCCGCGTCGGGGTCGACCTGGATCACGAGATTCACCCGGAGTCCGTCGGTCCGACCGGCTCGGGCGCCGGCGGCGGCCAGCGCGTCCATCACCGGGGCGACGCTCTCGTAGGGCACGCGTCGGTCCGCTCGGAGGTTGACCTGCAGTTCGGGCATCGTCTCGAGCCGCGCGGCCACGGCGCCGGTCAGGAGGTCGAGACCGTCGTCGTCGAGGTCGTACTCCTGCTGGTCGTAGACGACCCCGGTGGCCAGTCCCTCGTCGTCACCGGGGATGTTCACCACCAGCCGCGGCGCCTCGGGGGCGGGATTGGACGCGGGATCGAACGGGCTCGGAAGTTGCAGGGGGATCTGCTCGACGCTGGTGATGCGCGACACCAGGATGAAGAACACGACCAGAAGAAAGGTCATGTCGATCATCGGGGTGAGGTTGGCGCCGGTCTTCACCGGACGGCCGACACCCAGTCGTTCGGCGACGCTCACGAGTCGTCGTCCTCCTCCTGGTCGTCGGCGTCCAGTTCCTCGGCGTCAGGCTCCGGTCGTTGCCGCGAGGCGCGTGCCTCGTCCTTCTCGGATCTCGAGGACCGCTTCTTGTCGCGGGAGGACGAGGATCGGTCGGCGTCCCGCGACGAGGCCGAGGAGGACGACCCGGAACCGGGCTTGCGATCCTTGTCGCGGCCGCTGCGGGGACGGAACCGCTCGACCAGTGTCTCCGCCTCGCCGAACGCCTCCGCAAGGGTCGCATCGAGGCGGCCGCGGAGCACCGCGTAGCCCGCGAGTGCCGGGATCGCGACCACGAGTCCCCAGAATGTCGTGACCAGTGCGGTGCCGATGCCGCCCGCCAGAAGCACGGGATCGGCGTTTCCGCCGCTGGAGACGATCGACTGGAAGGCCAGGATCATGCCGTAGACGGTTCCGAAGAGGCCGAGCATCGGGCTGACCTGACCGATCACGTTGAGGATCT
>JAUIHC010000318.1 GCA_030432455.1 Phycisphaerae bacterium
CGCCGTCCATCGAGTCGTCCGGGAACCACCCGCGAACACTCATGGGGGACGACGCGGGATCGGCATGGACCGCGCGATCGCGCCGTCATCCGCGGGGATCCGGGCGGAGGCACCCAAAGTCGCGTCCTCGGGAGGTCGATGCACAGAGCGGCGAGCGAATGTGGTCTCCGACTCGCCGGGAAAGGACCCCCCATGCGACGAACTGCACTTCCGAACGGCTGGCACGTGGTGGACGACGCGGACCTCGACGAGATCGAGGTGATGGTCGATGACGCCCCGGCCCCGATTCCGTTTCCGTTCCAGGCTCCCGACGGCGGCCCCTCGGACGTGCAGTCCGTGATCCGGGCCGCGGACGACGCCTGCCGTCTCATGGAGGTGCTCGCCCGGGAACTCGAGTGCTTCGTGGACGACGAGGGCGGGGATGACGGGCCGCGAGCGGCCTGAACGCCCGAAAACCCGTCGTCGGCCGGAACCCGGCACCACTTTCGTTCGTCATTCCACCGCCGGACCGTAGACTCGGTCCGGCGGTGTCCGTTCGCGGTCGCCCCTCGAGACCCCCGTGACTGGAAACTCCCCTTGAAGATCCGACCCCGGCTCCTCCGGTTCCTCGTGCCGACGCTCGCGGTCTCCATGACGGCCATGCTCTCGAGCGAGGTCGAGGCGCAGGTCCGGGTGATGAACTGGAATGTCGCCAAGCTGGTGGGCGATCCGGTGGCGGTCGAGGATGTCTTCGCCGCCGCCGCGGCCGACGACACGCCGGGATTCGCCGCGCCGCCCGCGATCATCGCACTGCAGGAGGTCACCCAGGACATCGCGGGCGACCTGTCGGCGATCATCGAGTCGGCGATCCCCGGCATCGATTACGAGGTCGCTACCTTCACGGTGGGAAGCGGCGAGAACGGGTCGGGCGGCGGGCAGTTCCTCGCGTACCGCAGCGACCTCTTCGAGGAGGTCCCGTCCGGACACCGCGACATCTTCACTGGTGCGGGCCGCAACTGCGATCGCTGGCAGTTGCGGCTCAAGGGGTCGGCCGACGACGCCGGGCTCGTCTGGGTCTATTCGATGCACCTCAAGGCGAGCAACTCGTCCTCGGATGCCGCGCAGCGACACGACGGGGCGATCGCGGTCCGCAACGACGCCGACACCCTGCCCGCCGGTTCCAACATCATCTACACCGGCGACTTCAACGTCTACAGCAACGGCGAGGCGGCCTATCAGGAGTTCCTCGCCTCCGGCCCCGGTCAGGCGTTCGATCCGCTCGGCACCGCGAACTGGGCGGGCGGCGCCAACGCGATCAAGCACACGCAGAGCCCGCGGCTGAACGGCGGGGCCCTGGTGGGCGGCGGTCTGGACGATCGCTTCGACTTTCAGCTTCTTTCCGCGGCGATGGGCGACGGAGCGGGGCTGTCGATCCTCGCCGGGTCGTACCGAGCGCTCGGCAACGACGGGAACCACTACAACGACTCGATCAACGCGGGCAACAACACCTACTTCCCGGGTCAGACGAGTCGGTCGAACGCGCTGGCCGACGCGCTCTTCGAGGCGAGCGATCACATCCCGGTGCTGACCGATCATCAGATCCCCGGGATTCTCTCGTGCGTGCTCGACGGCGACCTCGGTCGCGTGGTGAGCGGGGGAACCGCCTCGATCAACCTGCTCGTCGCCAACGCACGGCAGGCGGCGATCCCGAGCGTCATCGACGATGTCGCCTACACCGCGGCCGCGAACCCGCCGCTGATCGGCAGCGGCTCGGGGGCCGCACCGCTCCTGCCGAGTTTCGCGGTCGAAGCGTTCTCGCTGGCGTCGGGCACGGTCGGCGACTTCGTCGCCACCGTCGAGGTCGTCTCGAGCAGTCCCGGGGTCGCGCAGCCGTCCTACCTGCTCACGACCTCGGGCTACGGCATTCGCCCCGCGGTTCCGTCGTGGTCGGCCAAGAGCGAAGTCACGCACACCGTGCAGGTCACGAGCGCGGCCGCGGACACCGGCGTCATCTTCATCGACGTGCCCATCCACAACCTCGGCTGGAATTCCGAGCAGGCGGCGCTCGATCTCGACTCCGTCTCGGGGCTCGCGAGCGGATTCTTCATCTGGGACGGTCTCGGCGATCAGGTGACCCGCTCCCCGGGGCTTCTTCGATTCGGCTTTCAGACCGACGGGGCGTCCGAGGGCGTTCACGCGGTCGATCTCGTGGTCCGGACGACCGACGAGGATGTCCCCGGCGAGTCCACGCACGAGACCACGCTCCGGCTGGAGGTCACCATCGGCGATGCCGGTCCCGTCGGCGATCTCAACGGCGACGGCATCGTCAACGGCGCGGACCTCGGCCTCCTGCTCGGGGCGTGGGGGGCGTGCGTCGGGTGTTCCGAGGACATCACCGGCGACGGGCAGGTCGATGGTGCGGACCTCGGTCTGCTGCTGGGCGACTGGACCTCGAACCGTCCCTGACCGGTCTGCTGCCCGCCTACCCTGCCGACGTTCCGTTCGTCATCGCCTTCTTCGCCATCTCCTTCGCGTTCACCTTGGAATCGACATGTCCCGCACCATCGCACTCGGACTCCTCGCCACCCTCGTCGCCGCGCCGTGCTCGGCCGACGTCGTCGAGATCGTCGCCGACCGCGACAACACCCTGTTCGAATCCGGTGACGGCGATCTCTCGGGTGGTTCGAGTCTGCACGTCTACGCAGGCCGGATCAACTTTCATCCCGATGGGTTCGTGGAGCGACGGGCGCTGCTGCACTTCGATGTCGGAGGGATCCCGGCGGGAGCGTCGATCATGTCCGCGACCGTTCGGGTGCAGGTCACCAAGGTGCCGCCCGCGCCACCCACCGGACTCGCGTTCGGCCTGCATCGGTGCCTTGCCGATTGGGGTGAAGGTGCCTCGAGCTCCTTCGGAGGGGACGGCGCCCCCGCGACGGCTGGGGACGCGACCTGGCGGCACACCTTCCACCCCGCGGACACCTGGACCACGCCCGGCGGCGACTTCGCCCCGGACGCGAGCGGCATGACCACCATGAACCTGACCGGCTCCTACGCCTTCGAAGGTGACGGTCTGGTCGCCGACGTCCAGTCCTGGGTGGATGGCGGGGCGAATCACGGCTGGGTCATGGTCGGCGACGTCTCGACGCCGCGGACCGTCCGAAAGATCGCCAGTCGCGAGAACTCGAACGCCTCGCACCGGCCGACCCTGATCGTCGAGTGGGAGATCTCCGGCAGCCCGGCCGATCTCAACGACGACGGGCTGGTGAACGGCGCCGACCTCGGCCTGATGCTGGCCGACTGGGGATCGTGCGGCGGATGCGGCGCGGATCTCAACGGCGACGGACTGGTCAACGGCGCCGACCTCGGACTGCTGCTCGCCGACTGGAACTGAGCCGGTCGGCGTGAGCCCTTGACACGACGCGATACGACACGACGCGATACGACACGACGCCCGCCTCCCCGCGATCCAATGATCGGTCGGGGAGGCGGGCGTCGTCGTGGGAAGGCCGAGGTGGGATTCGAACCCACGAATCACGGATTTGCAATCCGTTCCCTTAGGCCACTTGGGTACTCGGCCGGCGAGTTCCGGAGTATATCGGCTTCCCCACCCTCGGCCCGAAGTCGAAGCGCGGACGAGCCCGGGAATCGTTCGCCGCGGTCGCCGGGGAGTCGGTGACGCCGGGTCCCGCGTAGGATCCCGGTCATGACGCGACTGGTTCGTAACGGATGGCGGTCGGCCGCGAGCGTCCGGAGCACGCCCTTCCGAGGCGTGTGCCGCGGGCTCGGTCTGCTGGCGTGCGTGTCGGTGATGTCCGGCACCGCCGTGGGCCAGACCCCCGAGGCGCCCGTCAAGCGGGTGGTGCCACCCTCGGATGCGACGGGCGAGGGGCCCGCGCCGCTCCTTCGGGAGGGCGGTCTCCTGCTGGAGGTCCCGGGTCGCATCGAGCGGAACACCGAGCTCGGCGTGCATGTCTTTCGGCCGGACCCCGAGCGGACCGGCGGGGTGCGACGGGAGTTGATCCTGCTGCCGAGTCGCGGGCTGGAGGATCTCGCTCGGATCGAGGAGGTGCGGACGCGACTCGACGAGGATCCGATGGCGGGCGGGTTCGAGGTGAGCGGCCGGGTGCTGGTCTATCAGGGGCGGAACTTCCTGCTCCCCGAGTCGATCGTGCCGGTCGCGGACGCCGTGGCATCGCCCTCTCCGACGCCGGAGCCGACCGCCGCCGCCGACGAC
>JAUIHC010000319.1 GCA_030432455.1 Phycisphaerae bacterium
GTGCCCGCCAGACTCGGGAAGTCGTCGTCGAGGTCGACGCCGATCACGGTCGCAGCGGCGCCGTCGGCGAAGAGGATGTTCGAGATCACGCGATCGAGTCGGGCGTCCTCGTGGAAGTGCACCGTCGAGATCTCGACGCACGCCACCAGCACGCGGTGCTCGGGAGACTCGCGGGCGTAGGCGGCGGCCGCCCGCAGGGCGTTGACCGCGGCGTGGCAGCCCATGAATCCGACGTGCGTCCGCTGGACCGAGGATGGCAGCCCCAGAGCCTGAACGATCGCGAGATCGACGCCGGGAGCACCGAATCCGGTGCAGCTCGCGGTCACCAGATGCGTGATCGATCCGGCCTCGACGGTCGCCCGTCGAAGGGCGTCCCGGGCCGCCTCGATCGCGATCGGGGGGGCCGCCGCCGCGTACGCCCGCATCCGTTCCGCGGTCGTCGGTCGCCGCGGTGACGACCGCGCGGGGTCGGCGGCGATGCCATAGAGCGGGATCGAGCCGTCTGGTTCGAGGACCGCGACGTTCCGGGTCTGGATCCCGACCCGCTCGTGCAGCCGGGCGAGGACGGCCCTCGGCACGTCCGCGGGAGTGAGCAGGGTCGCGACCTGCAGCGACGCCGCGCGATCGAGGATCCCCGGCGGGGCGGCGGTCGCGATCGGTCCGAGGCGGATCGAGGTCGTCATGCGGCACCGCCCGTCGTCGGGGTGTGGAGACGCACCGCTCCGGTGGCGAGTCGAGGAAGCAGCCGGCGCATCGGTTCGAGCCCGGAGAGGATCGCGGCCCCGCGATGAAGCAGCCGCGGATGCCGCACGGTGCGGGCGACCAGACGACAGCGTTGGTGGTGGAGCCGGAAGAGTCGGCGGTGTCGGGCGTGCCACCCGTCGAGGGGACGTCCCGCCGCGAGCGACGCGTCGATGAACGCCGCGACCTCGACGCCCGATCGCATCGCCCAGGTCATGCCTTCGCCCGTGAAGGGTTCGACATATCCCGCGGCGTCGCCGATGCAGACGGTCGATCCCCGGGCGACGCATCGTCGCCGTCGGGCGAGGGTCGGCGTGCCGCGCCATCGGGCGGCGGCGGCGAGCTCGGCAAGGTGGGGCATGCCGTGGCGTTCGAGCAGCATCGCGGCGGCGGCGGCCGGGCCGCCGATCCGCCGGACCCGCGGGGCGTCGAAGGCGGCCGCGAGATCGATGCGGTGGTCCGGCAGTCGGACGACACCGAGGTAGCCGATCGCATCGACGAGCATGAGCAGGTCGCCCGGCGTCGGCGCGTCGGAGGTCGATGGAACGACGGCCCCGGCACCGAAGCGGGCCGACGGCGAGATGGTCCAGTCGAATCCGGAGAGATCCGCGAGCGAGCCGCCGGCCAGTCCATCCGCGACGACGACGGCGCGGGGCGACAGGATGCGGCCGTCGTCGAGTCGGACCTCGCCAGTGGGCGTGACGCGGGCACGGACTCCGAACCTCGTTCGGACGCCGCGGGTGACCGCCTCGTCGATCAGCGCCGGATCCAGTCGGTCCCGGCCGAGGACACGCGACCCTTGAAAGGGCAGGTTCACGGCGCCGGAAGAGGTCCCGAGCATCACCCGTGCCAGCGGGGTCGCCGAGGTCGCGAGGTCGCCGAGCCCGAGTCGATGCAGGATCTCGACGCCCGCCGGTCCGAGGCAGCACCCGCACACCTTCGCTCGCGGGAACGCCGCCCGATCGACGAGGAGCACGTCGTGCCCCCGCGCCGCCGACTCGGCCGCCGCGACGGCACCGGCGGGGCCGGCACCGATCACGACGATGTCGGCGGTGCATGGGGTCGATGTCTCGTCGGCGATCATGCCGTGTCGTCCGAAGGGGACTCGGCGTTCGTCGTCCACCACCAGGCGATGCGGCGTTGCGGGAAGACCCGCTCGGATCCTGCCGGGTCGGGGATTCGGGCGTCCCGGAGGATCGCCGCGAACTCGTCGTCGTCGAAGGCCGCGCGGACCGACGCCGGCGCGTCGGCGTGCACGACGGGGGATCGAGTCGTGAGTCGCGCGGCCCCGGCGGCCATCACGAGTCCGAGGCGGGTCCGTCGCAGATCGCCGACGACCACGCCGATCCGCGCCGAGTGGTGCAGGCGTCGGATGCACGTGACCGCTTCGTCATGGCTGAGGTGGTGCAGGAAGAGGCTGCACATCGCGATGTCGCAGGGGGGCAGGGCGTCGGTCAGGACATTGCACGAGACCCTCCGGAACGCCATCCCGGCTGCCGTGGCGCGGTCGGCGGCCCGGTCCAGGGCGTGGTCGCTGATGTCCACCCCGATCCATTGCCGCTCGAGGTCCGGGCGGTGCCGGGCGAGCCATCGGTCTAGGGCGACGGGAAGATCGCCGCTCCCGGTGGCCAGATCGAGGATCCGGACCGGGCCGGCGTCGTGCCTGTCCAGCAGGCGGCCGAGCGGTCGTCGGAATCCCCGATCGGCGACTGCGAGTCGGTTGAGGCGGGCGAGGCCGTTCAGCGCGGCATCGTGGAGATCCTGACCGAGATCCGGATCGTCCATCCACTCCGGTTCGAGTCGTCGCTGATGAAGGGGCACCCTCGCATGGTACTCAGGCAGACGCGGGGGGCCTCACGGGAGCAAGGCTCCAGATTTTCTGGGGTTGCAAGGCGTTGACCGGACTCGGGTTGGATCGGTGGCGGGTGAATCATGGCCAATCTGCGAGGATTCTTCTGGCATTCTCCGATTCGTTGCGGCTATTCTGCGGGCATCGCAGGGAGGCTTCCCGCGACTCAACCGGACCTTTTCCCTCATCGCCCCCGGCCACGTCACACTGGTTGGGGGCGATGTCCATGATGTCCGTGTCATCCATGCTGTCCATCCGGAATCGGCCGCACTCGGCCGGTCAGGTCCCGCGATCGGAAGGCACCGCGATTGCGGGGACGCCGGTTGGAGTGCAGACTGGCGTCATGCTCCGATACCTTCTCGCCGCGGGATGTGCCCTGTCGTTCGCCTCGTCGTCGGACGCCGTGGACGAGCGCCCACGGCCCAACATCGTGGTGATCCTCGCGGACGACCTCGGCTGGGCCGATGTGTCCCCGAACAACCCCGACACCTTCTACGAGACCCCGAACCTCGTGCGACTCGCGGCCCGCGGGGTGCGCTTCCCGCAGGGATACGCGGCGGCGCCGGTCTGCAGTCCGACGCGAGGTGCCCTCATGACCGGGCGGCATCCGGCTCGGACGCGGACCACCGACTGGTTCTGTGGGAATCGGAAGGGATCACTGCTTCCCGCGGAGTACGAGTGTGCACTGCCGCTCGAGGAGCGCACGATCGCCGAGTGCTTCGCCGATGTCGGTTACGCGACCTTCTTCGCGGGCAAGTGGCACCTCGGTCCCGAGGGATTCTGGCCCGAGGATCAGGGGTTCCAGATCAATCGGGGCGGCTGGACGCGGGGCGGACCGTACGGAGGCGACAAGTACTTCTCGCCGTACGGGAATCCGCGGCTCGAGGACGGGCCCGCGGGTGAACATCTGCCCGATCGACTCGCCCGCGAGACCGCGTCGTTCATCACCGACCATCGCGACGAGCCGTTTCTCGCGGTGCTGTCGTTCTACAGCGTGCACACGCCGCTCATGGCCCCCGAGCCGCTCGTCGAGAAGTACCGGGCTCGCAAGGCCGATCTCCAACCCGGTCCGATCTGGGGGAGCGAACGCGCCCGCAAGGTCCGGCTCGTTCAGGAGCATGCGGTGTACGCGGGCATGGTCGAGTCGATGGACGCGGCGATCGGGGTGGTGCTCGACGCGATCGACGCGGCGGGGGTGGCCGACGACACCATCGTCATCTTCACCAGCGACAACGGCGGGCTCTCGACGAGCGAGGGACATCCGACCAGCAATCTACCGTTCCGGGCGGGGAAGGGCTGGCTGTACGAGGGCGGGATCCGCGAGCCCTTCATCGTGGTCGCACCCGGGGTCGCACCCCCCGGCACGGTCTGCGAGGCGCCGGTGGTGACGCAGGACATTCTGCCGACGGCCCTCGATCTGGCGGGGCTGCCGGACTTCGAGGATCGCCCGCTCGACGGCGTCTCGATCGTGCCGGTGCTCCGCGATCCGGATGCGCCGCTCGGGCGGAATCGACTCTTCTGGCACTATCCGCACTACGGCAATCAGGGCGGGGCTCCCAGCGGTGCGGTTCGCGAGGGCGACTGGAAGCTCGTCGAGTGGT
>JAUIHC010000320.1 GCA_030432455.1 Phycisphaerae bacterium
CGAGGCCGTACGCGAGGAAGACCCCGAGGATCCCCGGCCGCGAGGCGCCGACCGCCCGGAGAATGCCGATGTCCCGGGTCTTCTCGTGCACGATCGCCCAGAAGATCGACAGCACGAGGCCGGCGCATACGAGGTACACGATCGAGAACAGGATCCGCATGAGTTCGCGTTCCTTCTCGACCGGTCCGAGGATGTCGCGGAGCTGTTCACGCCAGGTGCGGACCTGCACGAACGCGAGGTCCGGCGGCTTCACGATGACGCCGTCGTCGTCCCGAATCCGCGATTCGAACCGCAGATACGCATCCATGACGGCATCCTGCAGCGCCTCGGGGGTGGTGCCCGGGGCGGCCCGGACCAGCACCATCTGGGTCCGCGCCGGGTAGTCGCCGATCCGGACGAGTTCGCCGGTCTCCTCGAGGATCGTCGGATCGTAGATCGGGCCGGCGTCCAGTCCGAGCATCCGCTGGGCGGTGCCGATGCCGATCAGCGTCCGACGCGAGTCGATCTGGTAGACGCCCGAGGAGAACTCGTTGGCGATCTGCAGTCGTCGATTGTCCGGCTTCTCGACCCGCCCGTCGCTGGAGACGGGAAGCAGCGTGATGTCCACCGCATGCAGCGGCATCCACCAGCGGGGGAATCGGACGTCGTAGGTGCCGCCGGCGGTGCGTTGCTTGGCGGCGCCGTCGATCTCGACGCCGAGGATCGCCCGAGGAGCCTCGTCCCCGGGCGGATCGAGCCACGGAATCGAGCCGAGATCCATCGGCGATCGAGGAGGCTGCGGGACGCCGTCGAGGGCGTCGAGGTACTCGCCGACCACCTCGGGCGTCTCGCGCCAGACCAGGGTTCGTTCCAGATCGACGACCCTCGCGAAGCTCTCGGGCTCGATGCCCCAGACCTGCACCCCCTCGGTGCGATCGTCGTAGGGCAGCTTCAGAAGCCCGAAGTTCTCGACCACCGGCGTGGCCGCCTCCGCTTCGGGCAGTCGCTCGATCTCCTCGATCAGATCCTCGTAGTGGGGGAGTCCGGGGTGGGCGTACCGCACGATGACGTCCGCCATCAGGGTCCGGCCCGAGGAGAGCAGCATGTCGAGGAAGCCGCTCATGACGCTCACCACGATGATGACCAGCGCCACGCACAATGCGACCGCCGCCACCGCGATGAGCGGAATGATCCGGCTGACGAGATAGCGGTTGGCGAGAAGCGGCTGGTACACGGGGTTCCGGTCAGCGGGGGCTCTGGTCCGGGTGCGAGGACGCATCATCGCCGACCGGCGCGGATCGTGCCACGCGGCCGAACTCCTCGAGCCGCCGGTCCGGCTCGACAGGGCCCGTCCTCTCGCCCCGGTACCATGCCCGGCCCGTGACCACCCCCGTCGCCATGCTCGCGATCGGCTTCGCGTCGCTCGGTCTGTGGACCGGCGTCTACTGGTGGCTCGTGCTCGGTCGCGTGCGACGGGTGGATCGCTTCACGATCGATCTCGCGGACGGTCTGGGCCGACCCGATCCCGGGGGGCGGGTCTCGATCATCGTGCCCGCGCACGACGAGTCGCGGGTGATCGAGCGGCTCGTCCGGGGCGTGCTCGACCAGCGGGGCGTGGACTTCGAACTCGTGGTGGTGCTCGATCGATGCACCGACGACACGCTCCCGCGGCTGCGTGACGCGGCGGGGAACGATCCGCGGGTCCGGATCGTCGAACTCGATCACTGTCCCGACGACTGGGCGGGGAAGTGTCACGCCGCCGCCGCGGGCGCCGCGGTCGCGACCGGCGACTGGCTGCTCTTCACCGACGCCGACGTGCTCTTCCATCCCGATGCGGTGCGGGCCGCGGTCGGACTCTCGGCCGCGGGTGAGATCGACCTGCTGAGCGCCTTCACGAGCCTCACCGCCGATCACTGGTGGGAGGCGGTCGTGCAGCCTCCCGCGGCGATCACGCTCCTTCGGATGTTCCCTCCCGATCGGGTGAACAGCGAGGAGCGGCCGCGGTCCTTCGCGAACGGCCAGTTCATGCTCTTCCGCCGGACGACCTACGACCGCATCGGCGGTCACGAGGCGGTGCGGGAGGCGGTGCTGGAGGATCTCGCATTCGCCGCCGCGGTGCATCGTTTCGACGGGCGCGTCCGAGTGGCACGGGCCGGGGCGATGATCACGACCAGCATGTACGACTCGCTCGACGCCCTGCTCTCGGGATGGCGTCGGATCTTCATCGAGGGTGCGAAGCGCAACATCCCCCGTCTGCGTCGCAACGCCTTTCTGGTGGCGTGTTCGGGGATCGCGCCGGTCGCGTGCTGGTCGGCGGTGATCGCGGGCGTGCTCGCGTGGCGGCTGGAGGACGCGTCGGTGGTCGGCGGCGCCGCGGCGATGCTCGGCGTCTTCGGCGTGATCTCCCAGGGCGTGGTGCTGACGCGGGTCTTTGCCCGCGGCGGGCTGCCTGCGATCGGCGTGCTCGGTTGGGCGATCGGATGCCTCTATGTCACGAAGACCCTGCTGGACGGCGCGACCGATCTTCGCCGCGGCCGCCCGATCCGCTGGGGAGGCCGCACCTACCACCTCCAGCCCGGCCCCCCCTGACCCGCCGTTCTCCATGTCTCCGTCCTCCATTCTCCATTCTCCATTCTTCATTTCTCCATTCTCTCGCTCCCCCCATGAACATCCTGCTCACCAACGACGACGGCATCGACGCCCCCGGCATCCAGGCCCTGCACACCGCGCTCGCCGGGCTCGGCGAGATCACGACGATCGCGCCGTACTCCGTGCAGAGCGCGACGAGTCACGGCGTGACCTTCGACGAACCGCTCCTCGTCTACACCACCACGATGGGGGACGGGTCGGTCGGGCACGCCGTGGACGGTCGGCCCGCGGACTGCGTCAAGGTCGCGTTGCGATCGCTCTGGCAGGAGCTGCACGGCGAGGGGACCCGGCCCGACATCACGATCTCCGGCATGAACGCCGGTGCGAACGTCGGGATCAATGTCATCTACTCGGGCACCGTCGCCGCCGCGGTCGAGAGCGCCTTCCTCGGCGTACCGTCGATCGCGGTGAGTCTGCACCTCGGTGACCGTGCCAACATCCACTTCGATCGCGCCGCCGCCATCGCTCGCGAGGTGATCGACCGCATCCTGCAGCACCCGCTCGATCCGCACGCGGTGGTGAACGTGAACATTCCGCGGACCGAGTCGGCGGACGCGCCGGTCCCGCCGATCAAGGTCTGCTCGATGAACACCGCCCCCGGCGCGGGCGGCTACGAGAAGCGGGCGAGCCCGGGTGGCCAGCCGTACTACTGGGCGGCGGGCAACGGCATGGAGTTCACCCACACGCACCCCGACACCGATGTCGAAGCCCTCCTCGAACGATTCATCACCGTCACCCCGCTCGAGTTCGACCTCACCGACCATCCAAGACTTCAGACCTGGCGGGAACGACTGGGCGAGTGAGTCGTCGATCACGAAGGAGCAGGACCGCCATGGGATTTCTCTGGGACATCGTGCAGCAGGTGCAGCTTTCGAGTCAGAGTTCGAGGGCGGAGTCGCTCGAGCAGCGGGTCGAGGAACTCGAGCAACGACTCGAGGCGACCATCGACGCGTTCACCACCCTCGTGAAACTCCTGGAGGCGAAGTTCGGCGAGGATCTCGACGGGGACGGCCGGATCGGCTGAACGCTCGCTCTCGGCCCATCACTTCATCAAGAACCGCAGGCGGACTTTCGCGGTCTCCTCGCCTTCGAGTTCGCGGAGTCGCTTGCCGCTGGCTCGCCATCGGTAGAGCGAGTCGCGGAGGTAGCCGTCGAGGAGCTCGTCGCCGCTGCCGGTGAGGAGTCGGGCGGTGGTCGGCCTGCCGTCGCGGCCGAACTCGAACTCGACCAACGGAGTCTGGGTCGGGCGGATCTTGTTCCAGGTGAGCAGCGGGATCTGCACTTTTCGCGGCCGGAGTTCGAGACCTTCGGCCGCGAGTGGCTTGCCGTTCCGCCAGTTCGCCTGCGGGGTGTCGATGAGGCTCGTCGCGGCCGAGTCCTTGTCCGCCTCGTTCCCGGGATCGGGGGTGGGGTCTTCGGGTCCGTCGCCGTCGGCCTCGCCGGGGTTGTCCGAAGGGGTGGGATTCGGTGACGGCGACGGCGAGGGACTCGGGCTCGGTGATGGCGTCGGCGAGGGCTCGGGTGTCGGCGTCGGCTCCGGA
>JAUIHC010000321.1 GCA_030432455.1 Phycisphaerae bacterium
CTCGAACATCGAGGAAGTCAGAAGTCGCGGCGGCCACGTCATCGCGGTCGCGACCGAAGGCGACACCGACATCGCCAGACTCTGCGAGTCGGTCTTCTACGTCCCCGACGTCATCGAACCCCTCCAACCCCTGGTCACCGTGGTCCCCCTCCAGCTGCTCGCGTACCACGCGGCGGTCCTGCGAGGCAAGGACGTCGACAAGCCGAGGAATCTGGCGAAGAGCGTGACGGTGGAGTAGGGGGGGAGATTCGAGAGTAGAGAGTAGAGAGTGGAAAGGAGGTCGTGGAGAGTGAAGAGCGGGCGGATTGGGATTGAATCCCGATCATGGGGTCGGCGAATCCCGTCCGTCACCCACGACTCTCCACTCTCCACTCTCCAGTTTCCAACTTCTCATGCTCACCACCCGAATCGCCACCCTCGCCGCCTCCCTCGTCCTCACCCTCACCGGGACCGCCTGCACCCAGACCATGCCCGTCGATGACGCGCTCAAGGCGAAGTGGTCGGAGAAGACCGTGTTCGATCTCGAGACGACGTCGCTCGACGGCGAGCCGCTCAGGTTTTCGGAATGGACCGGGAAGCCGCTGCTCGTGGTGAACGTCGCGAGCCGGTGCGGGTTCACGCGGCAATACGCCGGGCTTGAGAAGGTCCACGACCGCTTCAAGGATCAGGGGCTCGTCGTCGTCGGGGTGCCCTGCAACGACTTCGGCGGTCAGGAACCTGGCTCCGCCGAGGAGATCCGCGAGTTCTGCACGGCAAAGTTCGGCGTCTCGTTTCCGATGATCGTGAAGCAGTCGAGCAAGCCGGGCAAGGATCAGGGTGTCGTCTTCGAGTACCTCGGATTCCGCACCGGCAAACTCCCGGGCTGGAACTTCTGCAAGTACCTCGTGCATCCCGACGGCACCACCGTCGAGTTCTTCGACAGCCGCGTCGATCCCGAAGGCAAGGAACTGACCGCAGCGATCGAGAAGGCGCTCGAGAAGGCGAAGCCCGAGACGGCCTCGTCGAAGAAGACCGACAGCCCTTCGAAGGACTGACGACGCGGCCTCGGTTCGATCACGACTCTCAAGCCATCCGCCGACGCACCGGTCCGAAGAGATCGATGGCCGCGGCACCGAGCACGAGACCGAAACCAAGTCCGGAGCTCACGCCGCCGAGAGTCACCGCGATCGCCGCGAAGACGACCTGCGCGCCCGCCGCGCCACTCGCGATGAGTGCGGTGCTCCAGCCGACCGAGGGTGGCGTCGGCGACTCGTCGGAGGTGCGGCCCGCCGTCGCATTCACGCCGCCGAGTCCGAGGCCGAGCAGCCACCCGAGACCACGCCCGTCGCCGGCGATCAGAAGCAGGGCGATCGTCGCAATCCACGGCGTCTCGAGCCACGGTTCACTGCGAAGCACCGCGAACGCGGTCACGATCGGCAGGACGGCGACGGTGAGGACCAGCCGGCATCGCGTGCGGGTGCGGATCGTTCGGGGCTTCGGCCCGAGTTGGAAGACCGCCAGCGGAAGCGCGACGAGCGCCCAGCCGGTCCCGCCGGCGAGTCGCGCTCCGACGGCGATCATCGCCGCGATGATCGTCGCGAACGCCGCGCTTGACGCCGCGAGACCGTGAACCCGGAGCCGGGCGAGCAGTCGGGCATCCGCACCGGCGGCGGGCCAGCCTGCGACCGCGAGACACGCCGCGGCGGTGAGCACCTCGGGGTCGGTCGGTGATCGGCCGAGCAGTCGGAACACGACGACGGTCGCGAACGCGGGGAGAAGTGCGGCCCAGCACGAGACCGAGAGCATCGCGGGGACGCCGATGTCGATCGGCTCTCGCCGTACCGGTCGGAACGCCGCCCAGCCCAGCCAGAACCCGAGGACGGCGAGCGATGTCGTGACGATCCGCCACGGTCGGGCGTGATCGAACATCGCGCGGTCCGCGACGGTGCGGAGGGCGGCGATCGTCTGGTCGCGGGTCGCGAGTTCGGCGTCGATCGATTCCGCGGGGATCTGGGCGGCCGTCGCGGCCACGCGATACGCCTGACGCTCGGACACCGCCTGGTCGAACGCGGCGCGGGCATCGTCGGCTCCAAGCACCGCGTGTGCCCATGGGGCGGGGGCGATGCGGCCGAGCACCCCGGGTCCCGCCAGCACCCCGACGATCAGGCCCGCGATGAGGCCTTCGCTGCGGAGTCCGAGCCGCCGAAGACCTGCGGCGACGCCGACCGCGGCGGCCGCGACGATCGCCAGCATCGTGACGAGTCCGGTCATCGGATCAGGGGCCGGAGTGATCGGAGCGACCGATGGGAAGAGGCGGACGACGGCTGCATGACGCGTAGAGTACGGACCTTCGGAGAGACCGCATGCCCCTGAGATCGTTCGTCCAATCGTCCCGAGTCGCCGTCACCGCCGTCGTGATCGCCGGGAGCGCCATCCTCACGCACGCGGCGCACGCCGATCAACTGAGCGAGGTCCTCGAGCTCGTGCCCGCAGACGCGGTCGCCTGGGCGGTGGCTCCGAATCTCTCGCGGTTCAACGCCGATCTCGGGGATCTGATCGATCGCGCCGATCGTCCCGAACTCGCGGTGGCGGGGCGTCCGGTGGATGTGCTCGTCTCGCAGTTCGGTGTGGCGGCCGGCTTCGACGAACGGGGATCGCTCGCGATCTGGTCGCCGACGGTCGGAGATCTCCTTCTCGGTCATGGCGTGGTCGCGGTCCCGGTCGAGAGCGGGCCGCGCTTCATCGAGGCGAATCTCCGGCCCGCTCCGGATGCCGGGCCCAACGCAGGCCGACTCCCGGACGGCACGCTCCTGCACCACCGCGCGCTCGATCGCCATGTCCTGCTCGCGCCGCGACCCGACCTGCTCGAGGTCGGAGCGGGGGCGGTCGATGTCCCCGGTCTCGCGACGTCGTTCGGCGAGGACGCGGTTGCGGTGATGCGACGGGCGGACCTCGTGCTTCGAATCGACGGGGCGGCGCTCGCGGAGGCGCAGCGATCGGCGCGAACCGTGGCCGAACAGGTCGCGGCCGACGCGCGACCGTCGGACATTCCAGGCGATGTCGATCCGTCCGACCTCATGGATCGTCTGGAACGGGCCGCCGGTGGCGCTGCCGATGTCGCGATCGCGATCGACGCCGATGCCCTGGCCCTCGGCGTGCGGGGGTGGACGCGGTACGCCGCGGGAAGTCCGATCGCGACGCTGGCGGCCGAGGCGACGCCGGTGCGTCGGCCGGTCCTCTCCGTGCTTCCCGACGGACCGTTCTACCTCGCCATGGGTCTCGATCTTCGCTCGTTCGGCGGGGCCGAGGGCTTCGGCCGACTCGCGGCGATGCTGGGCGAGGATGCGATCGACGCCGGGTTGATGTCGTTCATGCAGTCGATCGACGGCCTCGCGTTCGCCACCCGACCCAGCAAGCTGGGCGTCGCGATGGGCGGGGTGCTCAACGATGCGTCGCTGGTCTGTCTCGCCTCGGATGCCGAGTCGGTGCGGGGTGGACTCGAGTCGGCGCTGGTGGGCATGAGTGGCGTGGACGGTGCGGTCGAGCGATCGGTGACCTTCACCCGGGACGCCACGCAGCGGCGGGGCGGCGTCGCGGACGAGATCACGATGACTGCCGAGATCGCGTCGGAATCGGCACGCGAGCCGGGAAGTCGCGTCGGTGACGCGTCGATCCAGCTCACGGCCGAGCGGCTCGTCTTCGGTCCGCGCGGCTGGAGCGGTCTCGGTCGCGTCGTGGACGGTGGCTACGTGGTGACCTTCAGCCGACGACCGGACGTGATGCAGGCGACCGCCGAGGCCGCCGCGGGCATCGACGCGGTCGGCGACGACGGCCGCGGCCTCGCGACCGACCCGACGCTCGTCGCGATGCGCGACTGGCTGCCGGCGTCGCCGGGATTCGAACTCTTCATCGATGTCGGACGGCTCGCCGGACTCGCGCGGCAGGTGGCGTCGCTGCTGCCCGGCGGCGAGGCGGTGGTGCCGGAACTTCCCGAGGCGATGCCGCCGGTCGGGATCGGTCTCGGACTCGAACCCGCGGGTGACGACGCCCGCATCGCATGGGGCGTCATCGTGCCGAGCGAGGTGATCGGCGCCGCGGTCGGCGCGGGGATGCAGCAGGCGATGAATGCGGTCGGCGGCGGGGCGGCGCCGTGACGCCGACGCCCTCGA
>JAUIHC010000322.1 GCA_030432455.1 Phycisphaerae bacterium
CCCGGCCCAGATCGTTCCGCATGAGATCGACGATCATGGCGAGCTCCGCGGCGTCCTTCTCGCTCTCGAGGAGTTCCCGCGTCGGCGCCTCCGCGGGGCGGGTGCCCTTGATCGGACGGGTGGACACGCGCAGCCCGTCCGGCCGTGGGGTCGTCCGCAGGAAGAGCTCGGGGCTCATCGAGACCACGGCTCGGCCGGGAGCGCATTCGATCAGGGCACCGTGCCGTGGTTGCGACGCTGCGAAGGCCGCGGCGGCCAGTCGCCGGACGCTGCCGCGGAAGCGGACCCCGAATCGCTGGGCCAGATTCGCCTGGAAGCATTCGCCCTCATGGATTCGCCGCACGACCTCGGCCACGGTCTCGCAGTAGGCGTCGGCGGGGCGGTCGGGCTGGATCGGTCCGACCAGAGGCCGGGGCAGGTCGGGTGTCCGCGCCGGGGCGGCGAGGGCGGGCACCGCCTGCGGGTCTCCACGAAGGACGATGGCGTCGCCGTGGGCGAGCAGGCCGCCCTCGCACCGAAGCAGCAGGGCATCGGGCCAGCCGCGATCGTCTCGGGCGCCTCGTGGTGCGACCGCGGTCGGCTCCAGAGGTCGAAACAGGTCGTACCCCAGCACCACGATGTGGCCGCGGCCGTCCGGCATCGGGTCGTCCGTGGACGCGGCGCCCGTCCGTCGCCGCGTCGCCGCGTCGATCGTCCGGCGGATCACTTCCCAGGCGCCCGGCCCTCGGGCTTCGATGCGACCGACCGGCGCGGCGGCGAACGTGAAGGCGGGATCCCCGCCACCGCCGGCACCGTGCAGCATCGCCAGCGGCAGATGTCGCGGCCACGCCCGAAGCAGTCCAGCGACGCCGTCGGCGGGTCGGATCTCCGGAGCGGCGAGTCGTGGTTCGACGGGCATGATCGGAGAAGGCTATCCGGCGGGGAAAGCCGGGACGACACGGGCGGTCCGGGGGCGCGGCCAGTACACTTCGCGCCCCGTTTCGTCCCCACCCGCGAGTGGTCAGGCCGACCGCATCGGTCGCGCGGCCCGTCCCTCGACGCAGAGACCGGACCGATCGTCCGGCGGAAGGATCCCCACCCGATGGCCACCAAGAAGTCCGCTCGCAGAAGCGCGACCCGGAAGTCCGCGGCGCGAGGCTCGTCCTCGAAGACCGTCAAGATGGTCTACTCGTTCGGTGCCACGAAGACCGAGGGCAAGGCCTCGCAGAAGGTCCTGCTCGGCGGCAAGGGCGCGAACCTCGCCGACATGACCACGATCGGCCTTCCGGTCCCCGCCGGCTTCACCATCACCACCGACACCTGCGCCGCGTACTACGACGAGGGCGGACGGTTCCCCAAGGGACTCGTCGATCAGATCAAGGCCGGCATCAAGCGTCTCGAGAAGGAGACCGGCAAGGTCTTCGGATCCGACACCGATCCGCTGCTGGTCTCGGTCCGCTCCGGCGCCGCGGTCTCGATGCCCGGCATGATGGACACCGTCCTCAACCTCGGCCTCACCGAGAAGTCGGTCCGCGGGCTCGCGGAACTCACCGGCAACGAGCGGTTCGCGTGGGATGCGTATCGCCGACTCATCAACATGTACGGCGATGTCGTCATGGGCGTCGATCACCACCACTTCGAGGCCGCGTTCGACAAGGTGAAGAAGGATCTCGGCGTCAAGGCCGACACCGACGTCCCCGCCGAGGGCCTCCGGAAGCTCTGTGACGAGTATCGCAAGGTCTATCGCAAGCACGTCGGCAAGGCGTTCCCCGAGGATCCGTACCAGCAGCTCGAGCTCGCCGTCGAGGCGGTGTTCAAGAGCTGGAACAGCGACCGTGCCCACTCGTACCGTCGGATCAACGAGATCTCCGGTCTCAACGGCACCGCGGTCAACGTGCAGGTGATGGTCTTCGGCAACATGGGCGAGGACTCCGGCACCGGCGTCGCGTTCACCCGCGACCCCTCCACCGGACGCAACGAGTTCTACGGCGAGTTCCTCGTGAACGCGCAGGGCGAGGACGTGGTCGCGGGCATCCGCACCCCGCAGCCGCTCTCCGAGATGTCGAAGTGGAACGCGACCGTCGCGAAGCAGCTCGAGAAGGTGCGGAAGAAGCTCGAGAAGCACTACCGCGACATGCAGGACATCGAGTTCACGATCGAGCGGGGCACGCTCTACATGCTCCAGACCCGCAACGGCAAGCGCACCGGCGCCGCGGCGGTGAAGATGGCCATGGACATGGTCAAGGAGAAGCTCATCGACCGGAAGACCGCCCTCAAGCGGATTCCGCCGAACGACATCACTCAGCTCCTGCTTCCGAGCTTCGACCCGAAGCAGAAGGCGTCCGCGAAGGCCATCGCCACCGGCCTGCCCGCCTCGCCCGGAGCCGCCAGCGGTGCCCTCGCGTTCACCGCCGAGGAGGCGGTCGAGCGGAGCCGCCAGGGTGAGAAGGTCCTCTTGGTCCGCAAGGAGACCTCGCCCGAGGATGTGGACGGCATGCACAGCGCGGCGGGCATCCTGACCTCGACCGGCGGCATGACCAGCCACGCGGCGGTCGTCGCCCGCGGTTGGGGCAAGTGCTGCGTGGCCGGTGCCGGCGCCCTGTCGATCGACGCCGCCAAGGGCGTGGTCACGGTCGGCGGGAAGAAGTACGGCCGCAAGGATGTGCTCTCGATCGACGGTTCGACCGGCGAGGTGATGGTCGGCGAGATCGCCCGGATCGTGCCCGACAAGGTCTCCGGAGACCTCGCGACGGTGCTCTCGTGGGCCGACAAGGAGGCCCGCATGGGCGTCCGCACCAACGCCGACACCCCCGCCGACGCGAAGCGTGCCCGCGAGTTCGGCGCGATCGGCATCGGCCTCTGCCGCACCGAGCACATGTTCTTCGAGGGTGACCGCATCAAGGCGATGCGGGAGATGATCATCGCCGAGTCCACCATCGACCGCGAGAAGGCCCTCAAGAAGCTCCTGCCGTACCAGCGGAAGGACTTCCAGGGCATCTTCACCGCGATGAAGGGGCTTCCGGTCACGATCCGCCTGCTCGACCCGCCGCTCCACGAGTTCCTTCCCCACGAGGTGAAGGCTCAGAAGGAGATGGCGAAGGACCTCGGTGTCTCCTTCAAGGACGTGGAGCGTCGCGTCGCGATGCTCCATGAGATGAACCCGATGCTCGGACACCGGGGATGCCGTCTGGCGATCACCTACCCCGAGATCGCGGCCATGCAGGCCCGGGCCATCACCGAGGCGGCGATCGCCTGCAAGCAGAAGAAGATCGACGCTCGGCCCGAGATCATGGTTCCGCTCATCGGCACCCGCCGCGAACTCGAGATCCTGCGCGAGCAGATCCTCGAGGTCATCGCCACGGTGAAGAAGGAGAAGAAGTTCACCGGGAAGCTCGACATCCCGGTCGGCACCATGATCGAGATTCCGCGGGCGGCGCTCACCGCCGGCGAGGTCGCCGAGGTCGCGGAGTTCTTCAGCTTCGGCACCAACGACCTCACCCAGATGGCGTTCGGCTACAGCCGTGACGACGCGGGCGTCTTCCTGCCCGAGTACGTGAGTCGCGAGATCCTCGAGAAGGATCCGTTCCAGTCGATCGACACCACCGGCGTCGGACGGCTCGTCGAGATCGCCTGCACCGAGGGCCGCAAGACCCGCAAGGATCTGAAGCTCGGCATCTGCGGCGAGCATGGCGGCGACCCTTCGTCCATCCACTTCTGCGAGAAGGTCGGGCTGGACTACGTCAGCTGCTCGCCCTTCCGGGTGCCCGTCGCCCGACTCGCGGCGGCGCAGGCGTCGCTCGGCTGATCCTGAAGGCGGGACACCCGCACCAGAGACACGATGAATCCCGCCCCCGGCTCGAACGAGCCGGGGGCGGTTTTTGCGAGATTCGAGATTCGAGAAGGACGCTCGGGCATCGGTCGAGTCGGCGACCGACCCCCTGATCCGCTTCGCCGTCCACGCGGCGCCGACCGAGATCAGGAACGCGAGGTGTGGCCCGAAGGGCCATACCGAGCGCTCCAGGAACACAACAGCCCCCCGGCCGAAGGCCGGGGGGCTGCTTGATCGTGCGATCCGTGGGATCGTCGTGTGCGTGGGCTGGTATCAGCCGTTGCGACGACGACGGCCCGCGATGC
>JAUIHC010000323.1 GCA_030432455.1 Phycisphaerae bacterium
TGGAGACCCTGCGGTCGCGGTTGCTCGCCCTGCGGGACGAGCTTGGCAGCGAGAGCGATCTGTTCCTGACGACCCGGGGGCTCTACATCGCCGCCACCGAGGACGCCCGGCGGGCCGACACCGGGCGCGCCCAACTGCAGGAGTCCGAGGTCGCCACCAGTCCGTACGCGTCGCTCTTTCGCGAGCTCGAACGGAACGAGTCGGCGGGCTTCGTCACCGTCGCCACCGATCCGGTGCTCGGGGAGCCGTGCTTCTACGGCGTCGCGCGGGTCGTCCCGGGCGACTGGATGCTGGTCGTCCGGCAGCCGGTCTCGATCGCATCGGCGTCCGCGAACCGCCTCATGCTCGGCAACCTCGTCGGGATCTGCGTCGCCTTCTCGATCGCCGTCGGCATCCTGCTGATGCTCAGCCGCCCGATCATCCGCCGGATCGAGCGTTCCGCCGACGCCGTGCGTCGCATCGGCGACGGCGACCTCTCGGTCCGCCTCGCCTCCGACGACGCGACCGACGAGACCGGCGACCTCCTCCGCGGCGTCGCCCGCATGTCCGACACCCTGCGGGGCATGGCCGGCGGGGTCGGCTCCGCCCGCCGCGACATCGAGTCGGTGACCACCGAGATCGTGTCGTCGAGCGAGAGCGAGGCCGAGAACGCGAGCACCTTCGGAACCAGCGCCACCGAGATCGCCGCCGCGGTGCGGGAGATCGCCGCCACCGCCACCGAGCTCGATGCCGAAGTCCGACGCGTCGATCGCCGGGCGGCCGAGTCGGCCGAGACCACCCGGGACGGGCGACGACGACTCGCCGAGATGTCCGACGCGATGCGCTCGGTGCAGGAGGCGACGCGGGGCATCTCGACCCGACTCGGCGAGATCAGCCGCAGCGCCGGTCGCATCGGCGGCGTGGTGGACACCATCGGTCGCATCGCCGAACAGACGAATCTGCTCTCGGTGAACGCCGCGATCGAGGCGGAGAAGGCGGGCGAGTACGGCACCGGCTTCCTGGTCGTGGCCCGCGAGATCCGGCGGCTCGCCGATCAGACCGCGGTGGCGACCGGCGAGATCACCAACACCGTCGAGGGCATGCAGTCCGCCGTCTCGAGCGGCGTCATGGAGATGGATCGCTACACCGATCGCGTGCGGCGCGTCGTGGACGAGACCGAGGAGGTCTCCAGCGACCTCGGCACGATGCTCGAATCCGCCGCCGAGAACGCCGAGGCGGTCGGTCGGGTGGCGGAGGGCGTGACCGCGCAGGCGGCGGGCGCCACGCAGATCGACGAGGCGATGAGTGGGCTGAGTCGCGGAGCCGAGCAGGCGACGCGGACCGCCGATCGGCTTCAGGCGGCGGCGCGACGACTCGAACGCGCGACGGCCGCGTTGACGACGGCGCTCGCGGGCTGGCGACTCGGCGACGAGGACGAATCGGCCTGATGCAGTGCATCGCCTTCGAGATCGACGGCGCCGAGTACGCGATCCCGACATCGGGCATCGAAGAGGTCGCACCGATGGTTCGAGCGACGGCGCTGCCGGACGCGCCCGAGTGGGTCCGCGGCGTGGTGGATCATCGTGGCCGACTGATTCCGCTGCTCGACATGCGAAGGCTGATCGGCGGCGAGGACCTCGTCGTCACCGCGGGGACGCGGATGGTGGTCGCGGATGTCCGCCTCGCTCGCCGGGACATCGGGGCCGCGGCTCCCGGTGAATCGGAGCACTCCGACGACCGGCGACGGATCGCCCTGGCGGTGGGCGCCGTGCACGACGTGATCGACCTTGACGCGGATGCGAGTGACGCGTTCGACGGTCTGCCGGGCGGTTCGATGCCGCATCTCGGCCGGTTGGTGCCGATCCGCGGTGGTTCCGACGCCGATCGGGCCATGGTGCGGCTGATCGAACTCGATCGCCTGCTGGGTCCCGAGCATCGGGGCGTGCTGTTCGGTGCGATGTCGGACGGCGTCTCATGAACGCGGCTCCCGAGGAACCCGCTCGTCGCGACTCGATGGCGTGGCGACGCGTCGCCGAACGGACCGGCATCGCGCCGGAGCTGCTGGTCACGCCGGGACTCGATCGCTGGATCGAGGATCGTGCCCGGATGCTCGATGTCGATTCCGTGAACTACGTGGACCGGCTGCTCGCCGACGAGACCGAGCGCCGTCTCTTCGCGTCGCAGATCGCCGTGCCGGAGAGCTGGATCGGCCGCTATCCGGCGTCGATGGACGCGGTACGCGATCTGGCGGTGCGGATCGCCGCTCGGGGAGGCGTCTTCCGGGCGATCAGTCTCGGGTGCGCGGCGGGGCAGGAGCTGTTCTCGGTGGTGCTCGCGGCGCGGGACGCGGGCCTGCCCGACCATCGCCTGGAGCTTCACGGCGTCGATCGAAACCCGGAGGCGATCGCACGAGCTCGATCCGGGCTGCTCCCCACGCTGGCGGTGCGATCCGATCTTCCGGCGTCGTGGCGCTCGAGCGTCGTCCGCGAGCCGGACGGGTGGCGCATCGCCGACGACCTGCGGGCGCTGGTCCGGTTCCACGAGGCCGATCTCCTGCATGATCCGTGGCCGATCGACCCGGGGTCGGCGGATCTCGTGCTCTGTCGCAACGTGCTGATCTACCTCGATCCACAGGCCCGGCGGACCCTCGTGGAACGGGCGGCCTCGCTGCTCTCGCCGGACGGCCTGCTGCTTGCGGGGCATGCCGATCCACCCGCGGACCTGCGGAACGCGTTCCGGCCGGTCGAACATCCCGGGGCGTTCGCGTGGCGGCCGATCGCCGCGGACGCGTCGTCCTCACACCCGTCGCCAATCCCGCGGACGGCGTCGTTCCCGCCGCGATCGCCGATCGTCCGTCCGACGCGGCGCCACGCCCCGTCCGCGACGCCTGCCGACCCGACCCCCGAACCTCCGTCGCTCGACCTCGATCACGCGGTGCTCGCGGAGATCCGACGAGCGGCGGATGGGGGCGACCTCGACGGGGCCCGAGCGCGGGCGAAGGCGATCGCAGGCACGGTCGCGCCGAACGCGGATCTCGAGTCGCTGCTGGGGGAGATCGCGTCCGCGGACGGCCGCTCCGATGACGCCCGAGCACATTGGCGGCGGGCGTTGTATCTCGATGCCGATCACGCCGCGACGCTCGTGCACCTCGCCTTCCTCAGCGAGTCTCTGGGCGACGCCGAGGCGGCGGCGGCCTACCGTCGCCGATTGGAACGACTGGGGATCGATACGGAGTTCGAGTCGTGAAGACGTCCGAAGACCACCCGGCGAACACCGGTGAAGCACCCTCGCAGGCGATGCGGCGGCTGCTCGATCGACCGATGGATCCTGCGGTGCTTGCCGAGAACACCGCGCTGGTCGCCCAGCCGCACGAGACCGTGGATGCCGATCGGTTCGATCTTCTGGTCGTCCGCATCGGCGAGGAGCATCTTGGATTCGACGCGACGCTGGCTCATCGGGTGCACGACCCCGCGGTGATCCGGCGGGTGCCGCATCGCCACGCGGAACATCTGGCGGGGATCGCCGCGGTCGATGGCGACCTCGTGCCCGCGGGACTCCTCGGACGCCTGCTCGGCATCTCGTCCGACGCATCGCCCGCGTCGCCCCGGATCGTGCTGGTCGGTCCGGTCACCCGCCGCTGGGCGCTGCCGGTGGACGAGGTCGTCGGGGTGCGGCAGTTCTCGCGGTCGGAAGTCATCGAGGCACCCACCACGGTCGCCGCCTCGCTGCGACGGCACGTCTCGGGTCTGGTCCGCACGGGCGAGGAGCGACGGACGTTCGTGGCGATCATCGACGGCGAGCGACTCCTCGACGCCCTCGACGGAGGTCTTCGATGAGCGGACTCGGCGGCTTCTCGATGTTCGATCTCTTCCGCGAGGAGGCGGAGACGCATGCGACGGCGCTGGAGCAGGGGCTCCTGAAGCTCGAGGCGGATCCGGGCGATTCGTCGGTCGCCATCGAACCGCTCATGCGGGCGGCGCACTCGATCAAGGGCGCCGCCCGGATCATCGGTCTCGACGTGGCGGTCGGGCTCGCACACGCGATGGAGGATGTCTTCGTCGCGGTGCAGGAGGGCCGCGAGTCGCTCGTCTCCAGCCGCGTCGATCAACTGCTTGCAGGCA
>JAUIHC010000324.1 GCA_030432455.1 Phycisphaerae bacterium
GATGGAACACGGTCCGGGGCCCGCATCTGCGGGCCCCGGACCACTCCGTCCCCTGTTCGCGGGGTGAGAGAGCCCCCATCGTTTAAGGACGCAGCGACATGGCCAAGAAGCTCGATCGCGAATACGTGTGGCTCGTGTGCACCGAGACCGGTGACATGAACTACCGCACGAACATCCGCGTCAAGGGTGGCATCGATGAGAAGGTGAAGGAGGGCTTCATGAAGTACTCCCCCTCCCTTCGCAAGCACACGCTGCACAAGATCAAGCGCAAGTGATCGTCCCATCGACGCCGGCCCGACCGGCGTCGATGCACGACGACCTTCCGGACGCCAGTAGCTCAATTGGCAGAGCAGCGGATTCCAAATCCGCAGGTTGAGTGTTCGAGTCACTCCTGGCGTGCTTCGCAACGCCGACCGCGGGTCGGCTCGTTCAGGTCAGGATCCGACCATGTCCACCGCCATCTACAAGAAGGGTCAGGGCTACTGGACCCGGCAGATGTCCACCGTCGCCGGAGCCGTGCTCATCCTTCTGGGCGCCCTCTGGATCTCGGACCTCTTCCTCGGCACCAGCTGGTTCGGCCTGGAGCCGATCTACTGGCGGGCCATCGCGGGCGTCCTGTGGTGTGCGGTCTTCGGAGCGCTGCTCTACGGGTTCGTCTGGGTGCGTCCGCGGTCGGTCGACTTCCTGGTCGCGACCGAGACCGAGATGAAGAAGGTCAACTGGTCCACTCGGAAGGAGATCGTCGGCTCGACGATCGTGGTCATCTGCCTGGCCGCTGGCATCGCCGGCTTCTGCAAGGCCGTCGATCTCGTCTTCTTCTGGTTCTTCAGGGCGATTCACGTCCTCGACGCCTGATTCCCCGGCCACGGGTGGGTGACGACGGTTCACGGGATCGGCGAGCCGACTCCGATCACCCGGCGCCGACGGCCCTCAGGGCCGGTCACCTCTCTGGCCGAGCCGGTTGAAGGGTTCAGTCATCCGTTCGACGATGGGTTCATCGTCGATCTCCCGGAGTTCTTCCGATGAGCACCCCCGACGAGCATCCGATCGACGACTCGGCGCCCGACACCGCGGCCGCCGAGTCGCCGCGTCCCGAGGACGCGGCGGCGGACGTCGATCCGATCGAGGCCGACCCCACCACCGAGGCGACCCCCAAGAAGCGCCTGGCGTCGGGCCGCGAGGCCACGAGTCGGGTCGCCGCGGGCCAGTCGCTCGGTGACTTCGGCGGCGTCGCGACCCATCGCATCGTCAACGACGAGCCGGTCCAGTCCGGCAAGGCGAAGAACGAGCCCCCGGGGGCCGAAGGGGAGGTCGAGGGCAACTTCGATCCCGCGGCCGACATGCCGATGTATCGGCCCGGCTTCGACTGGTTCGTGCTCCGGGTGGCGAGCAACAAGGAGTCGAGCGTTCGCGAGACCCTGCTTCGCAAGGTCCAGATCGAAGGCATGGAGCATCTCGTCGGCCGCATCATGGTGCCGACCGAGAAGACCCAGTCCATCAAGGCGGGCGCCCGCCGCGTCACGGAGACCAAGCTCTATCCGGGCTACGTCTTCGTCGAGATGTCGCTCGAGTCCGACGGTCGCATCCCGCAGGACGTCTTCTTCCTGATCAAGGAGACGACCGGCGTCGGTGACTTCGTCGGTACGGCCGGCCGTCCGACGCCGATGGCGGCGCACGAGGTCGAGAAGATGCTCTTCGACTCGCGGAAGCCCGACGAGACGCCGCAGGTCAAGATGGAGTTCGAATCGGGCGACGCGGTCACCATCAAGGAAGGCCCGTTCGAAAACTACGAAGGCACGGTGGACGAGGTCATGCCCGACAAGGGAATCGTCCGCGTGCTGGTCACGATCTTCGGTCGGCAGGCTCCGGTCGAGCTCGAGTACTGGCAGATCGCCAAGGCCGAGCAGTAGTTCACGCCCCCGGGTCTCGCCGCCTTCCCGAATCCGCGATGCCGACACGCTCCGGGCCCTCCGTCCTCGACCGACGGCGGGCCCGGTTCGCATCCCGGGAGGCGTGGCTGGTGTCTCGGTCGGGCGGTCCGACCGGGATCCGACCCGGGATTGGCGGTTGACGCCGATCCGGGCCGATACAGTGGCGATCCGGTCCCTTCACTGGAGTCCTGTCCCATGGAGCGAGCTTCGATGCCGCGTGGTCCCCTGTCGCGAGTCTGTCGGGTCCTGAGCCGGGGCCTGGCCGTGGTGGCGATCGTGGCGGTCTCCGCCTGCACGCCGTATTCGACGTATCCGCCAGACGACACCGGTGAAGCGTTGGTGCCGTGGATGTATCCGATGCCCCAGCTGATGGCGACATCGCTGCGGACCACCTATGACAAGACCGCCTCCGGTCTCGATACCGGGTCGGAGCCGCCGACCCTCGTCTACTCGATCCCCGGTGACATCAGCGTCGGGGTCTGGCAGCAGGTGGGTGTCGATACCGGGATCGAGGGCGCCCGGCCGATGATCGAGGCCGACATGGCCGTCGGAACGCCCGTCTGGGCGATCGAGCAGGTCAGGGTCCGCAATCTTCGGGCGGAGGTCGATGTCATCTTCCCGGTCACCACCGGCTACGAGCGGGCGACCGTGATTCTGGAATCCGAGCCGTTCAAGCCGTTCCGGGTGTCGTTCTTCCAGCGGTGGCGGGTGCCGGTCGAGGCGCCGGTCTACACGGGGCCGACCACCGAGGCACCGGAGGCCGAGCTCGAGGAAGACGCGGAGGTCGATGCGGAGACCGGCGCCCAGAGCGAGGTTGAAGAGGTCGAGGGCGTCGTCGAGGTCGAGGCTGGAGAGGAGACGCTCGAGGCGGAGACCTCCGCCGAGCCGGTGACCGAGACCGAGGGCTGACATCGCGTCGGCATCCGGGAGGGCGAGACCGGCGAACCGTGGTCCGACCTCGACCCCTCGTTCGGCCGTCCGGCCTCAGGAACGCCGTGCCATGTCCACCACCTCGCCAACCGTGCCTCACGCACCCCGACGCATCGTGGTCGGGATCACCGGGGCCAGTGGGGCCGCGTACGCCGTTCGGGTGATCCAGCTGCTGGCCGCCGCCGACATCGAGGTCCATGTGGCCTGCAGCGATCTGGGACGCCGCCTCCTCGCCGAGGAGACGGGCATGCCACGGCTGGATCCCGATCGTCTGAGCGACGGGCGGCCGGAGCAGGTGATCCTCCATCCGGGCAACGATGTCGGTGCGGCGTGCGCCAGCGGCTCCTTCCAGCATGATGGCATGGTCGTGGTGCCCTGCTCCAGCAGCACGCTCGCCAAGATCGCCCATGGCATCAGCGACAATCTCGTTCAGCGAGCCGCTCAAGTCACCCTGAAGGAACGCCGCCCCTTGATTCTCGCGCATCGCGAGAGTCCCATCGGCCTCGCGGAGATCGAGGCGATGCGGCTTGCCACGCTCTCCGGTGCGATCGTCGCGCCACTCTCCCCCGGGCTCTACCTCGGACCGACCTCGATCGAGGATCTCGTGGACTTCATGGCTGGTCGCATCCTGGATCTGCTGGATGTCCCCCATGACCTCGCCATCCGCTGGGAGCGGCAACTGGCGGATCGTCGGAACACGGGTGAACCGACCCGCTGATCCACTCTCCGGACTGATCCGAGGGTCCGGGAATCGGTATCAACGTCGGCATATTTCGCGCAATCCCACCCATTCCCACTTGCCTGAGATCGGCACGGTGCCATGGTGAGGTGTCGATGATCCGGTCGGTTGGGGAACCGGCCGGAGAGCGACCAAGGCATTCCGGGGGGTCGTTGGGAAGGGGTTTCCACGACACATCCAAGACGAGAATCATCGTGAACTGGTGCACGGTGCTTGCGGGCCTTCAACAGGGGCCGTCGCTGTCTGCTGTTCTCGCAGCCGACCGGCGACGGTCCGACGACAAGGGGAAGCGACATTCCCTCTGCCCCGACCGCCCTGCCCAGAAGCTTCGCGCTATGGACAGGGCGGTCTCTTTTATGAGCGCTGCGGAGGACCCGCAAGGGGTCCTCCTTGCTTTCGTGTGACGTTGGGCGTGGCGTTCGCCACGCCGAGATCGAGGTTGATTCGACGCCGTCTGCG
>JAUIHC010000325.1 GCA_030432455.1 Phycisphaerae bacterium
CACATCGCGGTCCCCGCGGTGATGCCGGAGGACGCCCGCCTCTGGATCGAGGTCCAGTCGGGTGACGAGCGGGTTCTGGGAAGCGTGCCGCTCGCAGGGTGACGTCCACCGCGCCCACCTCCGCCGATCTGCGGTTCTGCATCGGGTGCGGGTACGCCCTCGCCTCGAGCCGAGGATCGTCGTGTCCGGAGTGTGGGCGTGCCTACGACCCCGCCGACCCGAGGACCACGGCGGCGACGTCGCGCGAGCGCCGGTTCCGAGAGGGACTGCGCCGAGCGACGGCGACCCTGACCTGGGGTATCGGCGGGGTCGGATGCGGGGCGGTGCTCTGGGGACTGACCGGCGGCGACTCGATGTTCGCGATGTTGGCCGGCCTTCCGCTCGTCCCCGTCGCGGTGATCCTGATCGCGATCGCCGCGATGCCATGGAATCCGGTCTCCATGCATCGCCGATTGACCGCCGTGGCCGCCTCGGTCCTGCTGATCTCGACCTCGCTGCCGCTGTGGCGTCTGGACCTCTGGCCCCTCCGGCTGTCGATCGCCCTGCACCACGCCGGTCTCGAGCGGATCGCCGCCGAGTACGCGACGACCGAAGACGAGCTCCTGAAGGACCGCACCGCCCGGACGGGCATCCTCGGCATCACAGGGATCCGGCGATTCAACGGCAATCTCGGCCTGCAACTCTCCGGCGACCGGGGCGGCGGCGTGTTCCTGGTCAAGGCGATGTCGTCCCCGGCATCACGAGCGATCTGGATGAACACGAACTGGGAGATCGACCTCGACGACGGGTGGTGGCTCGTGTATCAGGACTGAGCCGGGAGCCGATCCGGCGTCATCCCGCCACGCGATAGGCTCCGGGACGGAGGCCCGCATGCGCTGGATCATCGCCCTTCTGCTCGTCGCCGCCCTCGCCCCGCCCGTCTTCGGCGAGGACCCACCGAACATCGTGGTGATCGTCTCCGACGACCATCGCGCCGACGTGCTCGGCTGTGCCGGTCATCCGGTCGCACTCACCCCGACGCTGGACACGCTCGCCGCGGGCGGCGTCCGCTTCGAGAATGCGTTCGTCACGACGAGCATCTGCGCCGCGAGTCGCGCGTCGATCCTGACCGGTCTTCCCGAGGCGGCACATCACCACACGTTCGGTCGGCCTCCGCTCGATCGTGACTTGTCGCTGGCGTCGTATCCGGCTCGGATGCGGGACGCGGGCTATCGCACCGGCTTCGTCGGCAAGTTCGGCATCTCGGTCGAGGGCGGGGGGGCGACGATCGACCGGATGTTCGACTCGTTCATGCCGCTCACGCGAACGCCGTATCGCAAGACGCTCCCCGACGGCTCGACGCGGCATGTGACCGATCTGATCGGCGACGCCGCGACCGCGTTCATCCTGTCGAATCCCGACGACCAGCCGTTCTGCCTCTCGATCAGCTTCAACGCCGGTCACGCCGAGGACGGCGACCTCGACGACCACTACCCGCCACCGGCGTCCGAGGCGTCGCTGCTCGACGGCGTGCCGATGCCGCGGCCGCGGCTCGACGGCGGCGCGACCTTCGACGAACTGCCGCCGTTCATCCGCGACTCGATGAACCGCGACCGCTGGCACTGGCGATGGGACACGCCGGAGAAATACGACCGGAACCTGCGGAACTACATCCGTCTGCTCGCGGGCATGGATCGAAACACCGGTCGAGTGATGAAGGCGTTGGCCGACACCGGGCACGCTGAGAACACGGTGGTCATCTTCCTCGGCGACAACGGCTACTACATGGGCGAACGCGGACTCGCGGGAAAGTGGTCGCACTTCGAGGAGTCGCTTCGGATCCCGATGATCGTCTTCGATCCCCGCACCGACGCGGCGCGACGAGGCGTCGTCGAGGACGACCTTGTCCTGAACATCGATGTCGCCCCCACCGTGCTCGATCTCGCAGGCCTCGACCCGGCGATGCCCGCGGGCGGCGGTCGCCCCCTGCCTCTCGATGGCCTGTCGAACGAACGCCCCGGTTTCCACTGCGGCCACGGCATGAAGCACCCGCGGATTCCCCGCTGGGTCGGGTACCGGGACGCCGACGCCATGTACGCCCGCTACCTCGACGTCGCCGACGGCGGCGAGTGCCTGTACGACCTGCAGGCCGATCCGCAGCAGCGTCGGAATCTCGCGACGGGCTCCGCCGCGACACCGCTGCTCGCGTCCATGCGTGCGAAGACCGACGCGTCACTCGCCGAGGCGCGAGCCGCGGGGCCCCCGCTGCCCCGGGTGCTCCTGCTTGGAGACTCGATCTCGATGGGCTATCACGGCACGGTGGTCGCGGCACTCGACGACGAGGCCGAAGTGATCCGTCCGAAGGGCAACTGCGAGGGCACCACCAAGGGCGTCGCGGCGATCGAGCGGTGGCTCGCGCTCGACGGCGGCGACTTCGACATCGTGCACTTCAACTTCGGCCTGCACGATCTCAAGCGGGTCGGGGCCGACGGCCGCAACTCGAACGACCCCGCCGACCGGAACCAGGCCGATCTCGAGACCTACACCCGTCAACTGCGGGTCATCACCGAGGCGATTCTCGCGAGCGGCGCGACGCCGATCTTCGCGACGACCACGCCGGTCCCCGAGGGCGGCGTCAAGCCCCATCGCGATCCCGAGGACGTCGATCGCTACAACGCCGCCGCGATCGAGATCATGCGCGAGTTCGGCATCGCGATCGACGACCTGAACGCCCCCGCCACCCGGCATGTCGCCGACTGGCTGCGTCCGGTGGACGTCCACTTCACCGCGGAGGGGAGCCGACGACTCGGCGAAACCGTGGCGGGCAAGGTGCGGGACGCCCTGCGAGCCCGCGGGCGGCCCCCCACGCCACGACCCTGACGCCCCGCATCCTGCGCTGCCGCTGAGGGATCGCCCACGGCCGGGAAGTCGAGAGGGAAGTCGAGGGGGAGGGAAGTCGAGGACACCCACCAACAGCCAGCCAGCCAGCCTCGACCCGGGGGGACAGACCGCCAGCGACCGCCAGGATCCGGAGTCGGTGGGTGTCCACAACCCGAACCCGCAAGATCGGGCGCGTCCGTCAACGCGCCCTCGACGCCGCCTACGCGGCGCATCCGGAACGATTCGTCCGAGGGCGTCCGACGTCACCGGCGGTCCCGCCAGAGGTCTGGATCAACCGGCCCGACGACCACACCGTCGCCGTCGAATGCGCGGCTCCGCGGGCCCCAGTCCTTCCGGGGGGTAGAGGGGGTCCAGGGGGAGAGGGGCCTCGTCTCCCCCAGGTCGCGACGCAGGAGATGACCAACGACACGGCGAACGCGGATCGCCGCGAACCACACGGCGAGCGACCGAAACGGCCGCTCATGTCATGACCAGGCGCGCCTCATTCTCATTGACACGTTCCGCAAAGGGCGGTACGACTCGAGACAATGATTCGGTGCCGCCGCGTGGCGGGAGTCGAGTAAGAACTGTTGGATGAAAGGAGTCTCACATGGGAGTCAAGCAGAGGAGCATGATGCTCGTCTCGATCGCGGTCCTGACTGTCACTGGGGGTGTGCTCGCCGCCACCGCGTTGAGAATGCAGCCGGCCGACGATCCGCTGCCGGCCGGTTTCTCGCGGGATGCGAACACCGGGGCGCTGCTTGTGACATCTCCTCCCGGCGTGCAGTACGAGTCCGACGCCCGGAGCGCGGACGTGACCTCGCTGACTTCCGGCCTCTCGGTCGGAGAGTTGTCGCTGGACGAGAGCGGCTACGTCAAGGCATTCACACTGAACTCGCGGCTCGGTGACCACCCGGACGGGACGGAGTTGATCTGCCGCTCGGTGACGCTCAACGCCGACGGCACGCTCGACTCGCTCGAACTCGCCGAAGACGCTGCGGACACCGGGTGTGACATGACGGTCGTCATGGATGGCGGCGTGACCTCGTTCCGGTGCAGGAAGACCACATCCACGACCGTGTGCGATGTGCAGCACACGACAGATCCGACCTCGGGCGAGATCACCATCACCTGCAACTGCCGCGCGACTCCCTGAGGCGTCGTGTCGTTGTCTGAACTGCATGGACCCCGGCC
>JAUIHC010000326.1 GCA_030432455.1 Phycisphaerae bacterium
TCGAGGTCCGACTCCACCATGCCGGCGTCGTGTCGACCCTCATCGAACGCCCGGGTGTCTCCTCAAGCAATGCCTTCGGATACTCGAATCTCGGATATCGCATCACCCTCGCCGACGATGGCGGGTCACCCATCCAATCAACGGGCGCCGACTGCTGCGTCTTCGAGCCCGTCACTTCCCCGCCGTCGTATCAACCGAAGAATCCCCTTGCCGCGTTTCTGGGGCTTCCCCGCGAGGGCGACTGGACCCTTGAATTCGTGGGCGGCTATCCGCAGCACTTCGATCCCAAGTTGATCTCCTGGAGCCTCGAAGTCACCGACGAGGCGGTCGAGGTCGGCGAATGCGACTGCCTTGGCGACTTGAACGGGAATGGCAGCGTCGACGTGGGCGACATCGGTCTCCTGCTCGCCGCCTGGGGAAGCGCCGAAGCGGACCTCAACGGCGACGGCACCACCGATGCGGGCGATCTCGGCATGCTCATCGGAGCGTGGGGTCGGTGTGATTGATCGCCGGAGACATGTGACCAACCTGTCTGGTTCTCTTGGAGGCTCCGCCATGACACGCTCGATTCCCGCCCGCTCGATGGTCGTGGATTCCATCATCGCCCTTCTCACCGCCACGCTTGCGGCTTCGGGCGCTGCCGCCGATGACACGCCGATGAAGTTGGCTGCGGATGCCGCGTCGCCCGGCGACCAGTTCGGCCATGCCGTGGCGATCTCGGGAGATCGGCTCGTGGTCGGCGCCGATCGGGGCGACCTTCCCCTTGTGGACGCCGGCACCGCGTACCTGTTCGACGCCGGCGACGGCACGACGGTCGCCACCCTGACCTCGGGCACCCCGACCACTGCCGGCCGATTCGGTGACGCCGTCGCGATCGGAGGCGGTCTCGTCGCGGTCGGTGCCAGGTATGAACGCGTGGAGGGCGTCGCCGTCGGGGCGGTCCACCTCTTCTCCGCAACCGACGGATCTCCCCTGGGACGCCTCGTCGCTCCGGACGGCGAGAGCGGGGACGAGTTCGGGGCGTCGCTTGCGATCGGCGACGGACTGGTCTTCGTCGGCGCCCCGCGCCGCGATGACGACGGCGGCGACTCCGGCGCGGTCCTCGTCTTCGATGCCGCGACCCGGGACCATGTCCGGACGATCACCCCCGCCGATGGCTCGACGCTCAAGATCTTCGGTGGAGCCATCGCGGTCGATGGCGGCCGGCTGCTGATCGGAGCGCAGGGCGACTCGACCAATGGATTTCTGGCGGGCGCGGCGTACGTCTTCGACTCGATGAGCGGTCGGCAACGCCGGAAGCTTCTCCCCGGCGACGGGGCGAGCAACGACTTCTTCGGGTCCGCAGTGGCGATCGATGGCGACCGCCTGCTCGTCGGAGCCTGGTCGAAGAGCATCGTGTTCGATCATTCCGGTGCGGCATATCTCTTCGACGCCATCGATGGGGAGGAGATCACCAGGCTCGTGCCCGCCGACGCGGCGGACCGGGACAACTTCGGCCGCAGTCTTGCCTTGTCCGGCGATGTCGCGGCGATCGGCGCTCCGAAGAAGGACGGCGTCGGGTTCGAATCGGGTGTGGTGTACTTCTTCAACGCCACGAATGGCGGGCCGATCTCGTCGGTCGAGGCACCGGACGCGGAGGCGGGCGATCGCTTCGGCGGGGCGCTGACGCTCGCCGGGGATCGTCTGGCCATCGGCGCGGAACTGGAGGACGATCATGGCAACGCCGCCGGCACTGTCTACCTGTATGGAGCGTCTGGAACGGGTGGCGGATCTCCCTGCCCCGCCGATCTGAACCGCGACGGCATGATCGACGCGGCCGATCTGGGAACGCTGCTTTCCGGATGGGGCTCGGACGGCCCCGGCGCCGACCTCGCGGCTCCGTTCGATCAGGTCGATGCGGCGGATCTCGGGGTCATGCTGGGCGGCTGGGGCGACTGCGGCCCCGACTGAGACCGAAGCAGGATCTCGCCGCCCGGCCCTGAGAAGGGCCAGCCAAGCCGACAAGCCCCCCGAGGATCATCGGGGGGCTTGTTGTCTGAAGGGGCCACACCTCGAACTCCGCCCCCGATTCGGGACAGGCACCGACCAGCGGTGGTTGGTGGGTGTCCCCGACCTGGGGAGGACCCTCGATTCGGGACAGGCACCGACCAGCGGCGGTTGGTGGGTGTCCCCGACTTGGGCGGTATCCTCGGCCCGAGTCCCTTTCCGATCGGAACCGCCCATGCCCCGAATCGCTGCTGCACCGCTCCTTGCCGTCTTCGCGATCTCCCTCGCCCCCGCCCTTGCTGCTGCTCCGACACCCTCCGCCAGCCCCGCCGCGCCTCCCCTCCCGAACCCCGACTTCACCGCCGGCGAGACCATTCCCGAGGGGGCGGACCACGACTGGACCCTCGGACCCACCGGTCTCCGCGGCTGGATGCACTCCGACAAGATGGAGACGACGACCGCCCGTCAGATCCTGGTGACGGCCGTCGATGACGGCTCCCCCGCCGACGGCACCGTCGCCGTCGGCGATGTCATCCTCGGCATCGGCACCCGGACCTTCCGCGAGGACCCGCGGCGCGAACTCGGCGAGGCGATCCGCAAGGCGACGAGATCCGGCGGCCGCCTCGTGCTGCTCCGCTGGCGGGACGGTCGCCGCGACCGCGTCACGATCGAGATCCCGGTGCTCGGCGACTGGTCGAAGACCGCCCCAGTGAAGTGCCGCAAGTCCGCATCGATCCTCGAACAGGGGTGCGACGCGCTCGCCGCGAAGCTCGCCGCCTTCCCCGGCCGCGGCACGCCGATCGAACGGTCGTACGCGGCGCTCGCGCTCCTCGCCGGCGGCAACCCCGACCACCTCCCGGTCGTGCGGGATCAGGTCGCCCGCGCCGCCGGGTACACCGACCCCGAGCGTCGCCAGTATCACTCGTGGTTCTACGGCCCGCAGACGATCCTCGTCGCCGAGTACACGATCGCCACCGGCGACCCGAGCTTCGAGCGGGAACTCGAGCGACTCGCCCTCGAGATCGCCCGCGGCCAGAGCGCCGTCGGCTCCTGGGGACACCGCTTCGTCCAGACCGAAGGCTCCGACGCCGGTCGTCTCGCGGGCTACGGCATGATGAACGCCCCAGGTCTTCCGATGCTGATCGGTCTGGTGCTCGCACGCGAGGCGGGCGTCGATCAGCCGGAGGTCGATGCCGCGATCGAGCGCGGTACCCGACTGATGCGGTTCTACGTCGGCAAGGGCAGCGTCCCGTACGGCGATCACGCCCCGTGGATCGAGAATCACGACGACAACGGAAAGAACGGCGCCGCCGCGGTGCTCTTCAACCTGCTCGGCGACGCCGAGGCGGCCGAGTACTTCTCGCGGATGAGCGTGGCGTGCCACGGCACCGAACGCGACACCGGTCACACCGGCAACTACTTCAACATGCTCTGGGCGATGCCCGGCGTCGCCCTCTCCGGCCCCGAGGCGACCAGCGCCTGGCTCGACGAGTACGGCTGGTCGTTCGACCTCGCCCGCCGCTGGGACGGGACCTTCACCCATCAGGGCCCCGCCGAACCGAAGTACGACAGCTACAAGCTCTGGGATTCCAACGGCACCTACCTGCTCGCCCTCGCGCAGGGCAACGGCCGCATCCACCTCACCGGCAAGACCCCGAGCGTCGCGCCGGCGATCGACGCCCGGACCGCGAAGGCGCTCATCGACGACGGCCGCGGCTGGAGTCCACGGACGAAGCTCGAGGCGTACGAGTCGCGTTCCGACCGCGCCCTCCTCGAAGGGCTGGAGAGCTGGTCGCCGGTCGTGCGGGAACGATCCGCGATGGAACTTGCCCGACGCGACGCCGCCCCCGTCGCCGCTCTGGAGCGTCTGCTACGCCGCGACGACGAGTACGCCCCGATCGGGGCGTGCCAGGCGGCGATCATGCTCAAGCAACGGGCCGCCCCGCTGCTGCCCGAACTCCGCAACGCCCTCGATGCCGACGACATCTGGCTCCGCATCAAGGCCGCGGAGGCG